>JAYTAT010000218.1:0-12176 GCA_043737315.1 Archangium sp. | reverse complement strand
CGTGACTTCTGGAATTCCGGGCAGGCCGGTTCCTTCGAGGGCGTCGATGGAATCGAGATCGCCTACCGCATTCATCGCGCTCCGAACGCAAAGGCGGGTGTGGTGCTGTTGCCCGGCCGCACCGAGTCGATCGTCAAGTTCGCCGAGGTCTGCTCCGATCTCGTGGCGCAGGGTTACTCGACCTACGCCCTCACGCTGCGCGGACAGGGTGAAGCGGGCCGCATGTTGCCGGAACGCGACAAGGGCTACGTCGCCTGGTTCGACGACTACGTCGAAGACACGCACACGTTCATCAGCACGGTGGTGAGGCCCGAGCAGGCGCGCGTCTTCGTGCTGGCGCACTCGATGGGCGGCGGCGTGTCGGTGCTGGTCAACGACGAACACCCGGGCGACGTCGATGCCCTCGCGCTCAGCGCGCCGATGCTCGACATCAACCTCGGCGCGTTTCCCCCCCCGGTGGCGGCGTCATTGGCGAGCGGCATCTGCGATTCGACCGATGGCAGCGGTTACGCGATCGGCGGCGGCCCGTACAAAGAGGAGCAGGACTTCGCGAAGAACAGCGTCACCAGCAGCGAAGCGCGGTGGACGTGGAAGGTGCAGCAGCTGCGGGATGACGAACAGATTCGCGCGGGCGGGCTCACGTGGAGATGGTTGTGCCAGGCGCTGGTGGGCTCGAGCCGCGCGCAGCAGTCGGGCCGGTTCTCCTCGACGCCCACCGTTCTTTTCCAGGCGGCCGACGACTCCTTCGTCAATCGCCCAGGTCAGGAGAAATACTGCGCCGACGCCCCGCGCTGCACGTTCAGTCGCATCGAGAACGCGAAGCACGAGCTGCTGCAAGAGCGCGATGAGGTGAGAAACCGGGTGCTCTCGCACGTGGTGCGATTCTTCGATTCGCAGGTGACGCCGTGAGGGCCGCGCTGCTGGTGATGTCGCTCACGGCCTCGAGCACGTTCGCTGCCCAGCCCGACTTCCGTCTGCATGTCGGTGGGCAGGTCGGCTTTCCGTACCTGCTGGGGGTGAGCTCGACCGGCACCTTCTTCAAGTCGGGCCGGCCGCGCTTCGATGTCGACGCGACCTGGGAGCCGTCGGTGCAACTCCAGTCATACAGCCTCGGCGGCGCGTACCACGTGCTCGACCGCGCGTTCTTCGTCGGCGGGCGGCTGCGCATCGTGCAGTACCTGCCTCCGTGGGCGCGCGGGGCGAGCGATGCGTTTCTGGGTCTGGGCCTCGAGGCGGGCGTTCGCATCCGCGTGGGGCCAGCTGAGAAGGGCGTGATTCAACTCGTGCTGCACGGCACGTTCATCCCCGGTCAGGCCACCAACCTGTCGACGCTGGTGGGTTTGTCTGCGGGGTTTTCGTGGAGCGTGTTCGAGCGGTGATCGTTCATTCGAGGTAGCCCCAGAACGTACAGGTCGCGTCGTAGACAATCGGTGTGTTGCAACCGCGCAGAACACGGAGACAGGTATCCGCTGCGCATACCTCAGCCTCCGTGGGGCCGATGATCACGCGTGCATCGGTGACGGGATTGACGTCTCATCGCCCCGTGTCGTTGCCAGGCCTCAAGTCTTCCGTCGAGTTGGAGCAGGGCCTCGCTGGCCCGCAGCTGATCGATCGCGCCTCCGGCCAGAAGCTGCCCATCAGCGAGATGGAGTCGCGCGTGCTCTCACTGTGGGACGGCGCACAGACCGCCACCACCTTGTCGGCCCGGCTCTTCGTGGAAGGCATCGACATCGAGCCGTGGCAGGTCGAGCAATTCTTCGTGCGCCTCGCGCGGGCGCAGGTGCTGGGCCCGACGGCGCCCGTGGTGCCTGACTTCGTACCCGCGGGGCCCGGTGTCGAAGAGCCCGGTGACATCGTGCCGGTGCTGCGCGGCGATCTCATCATCACCCGGTCGGCGCAGAGCAAGGGCACGCTCGAGGTGAAGGACCCCGTCACCGAGCGCAGCTTCACCCTCTACGACTTCGAGGTGTCGATCGCGCGCATGCTCGACGGCAAACGCTCTGCGCAAGAGGTGCTCGACGCCGCCAACCGCCTGGGCATTCCGGTGACGCTGCCGACACTCAAGACCTTCCTGCAGCAGCTCAAGGCCTATCAATTCATCGACGCTTCGGTGACCGGCGGAGAGTCGACCTGGCCCAGGCGCAAGCAGTGGAGCGTCGGCGTGCGCGAGCTGTACCAGAGCGCGCTGAGGCTGATGCGCGCCGGCAAGTTCGACGAAGCGCGAGGCTACGTCGACGCGATGGTCGAGGCCGACCCCGGCAATGAAGAAGCCGCTGCGTTGCGCCAGCGGATCTACGACGAGGCCATGGGCGCGAAGGAATTCAGCGTTCCGTTCGACACGCTCCACACGCCGGTGCCCGTCAGTGAAGGCGCGAGTTCACCTGCGCCCGCAGCTGATCCGTTCGCCAGCTTCGGCTTCCACTCGGCGCCGCCTTCCACGGCCGAGCTGCCGCCGATTCCGCTAGAGGCCGATTCGGTCTTTGCACAGAGCCCTGCACCCGAAGCTGCGCCCCTGCCTGTCGAGGTGCCGCCCTCACCCGCACCGGCGCGAAGTCGGCGCCCGCTCTTCATCGGCGCCGCAGTGATTGGCGTGGTGTTGATCGTGCTGCTGCGGCCGGTGCAAGGCCTCTCCGAGATTCCCTGCGAGCTGCAGGTCGATGAGCTGGCGATTCCCAAGGCGCCCTTCGCAGGTCCGGTGGGGCCGCCGATGGTCGCAGCGGGTTCGCGGGTGGAAAAGGGCGCGGTGCTGGCCCGCTTGACCCTCACGGCCGACGAGACGCCCGAAGGTCTCGAGGCGCGTATCAAGGACCTCGAGACGAAGCTCGCTGCGAGTCGCCCTCCGGCCACTGCCAGGGACCTGCTCAAGGCGAAGTCGAACTTGAAGAAGGCGTCTGCTGCAGTGGCCGCTCTGCTCAAGAAGAAGAAGAAGGCGACCCGGAAGGCGCTCCCCGCGATCGAAACGAAGCTGGTGGAAAAACAGGCCGCCCTCGACGCCGCGAAAGCCGCGCTCGAGGCGAGGAAGCAGCCCGACCTGCGCGCCGAGTGGAAGGCCTCGCTCGAAGAGCTCACCTCGAAGAAGGTGGCGGTCGCGGTGCGCAGCGAACGTTCGGTGATCACCGCGCCTGCAGCGGGGTTGTTCCTCGCGCCGCAAGAGGCACCCGAGAGGCTGGCTGAGAACGATTCATACGGCCGCATCGTGGCGCCCACGTTCAGGGCGGTGACGAAGACTCCTTTGGTCACGGAAGCGCACAGCGCGGTGTTCGTGGCGCCTGCGGGCCGCGTCGACGTGAAGCTCGAGCACAGCGCTGCAGGGGTCTCTGCGCGCGTCGAGGGTAATGTGAAGTGGGTCGGGGCCAGGGGCACGCTCGAGGTCCCCTCAGGGCGGACTCCCTGGTTGCTCTCGGCGCTCCGATGATGCCGTCTCAGCTTTGTCGTTTGAGTTTTCGAGGCGAAGTCTCAGGCCGACGCTGAGACCGGCAGGCGCACCTCGAAGGTGGTGCCCGTGCCGATGGTGCTGCTCACCACGATGGTGCCGCCCAGCTCTTCGACGATTTGCTTCGAGATGGCCAGGCCCAGCCCGGTACCACCGTCGACCTTGGTGGTGAAGAACGGGTCGAAAACCCGGCTCACCGCCTCGGAGGGAATGCCGGCGCCGTTGTCTTCCACCACCAATACCGCCTGATTGCCGTGCGCTCTGAGGGTTACGGTCAGCAGGTTGCGTTGCCGCTTCTCGGGGTCGAACGCTTCGATGGCGTTGACCAGCAGGTTGAGCACCACCTGCCCCAGCCTGGTGCGCGAGCCGCGAATGGGCGGCACCGCATCGGCCGACAGTCTGAGTTGACCGCGATGCCGCACTTCACCAGACGCAGAGCGGGCCGCGAACTCAACCACTTCCTTGAAGTCGACGTCTTCGTCGATGCGTGAACGGGTGGAGAGGTCGACTGAGCTGATGATGTCGGTCAGCGCTTGCACCGAGGTGCGTGAGTCGCGCAGCGCCCCACCGAGCGGCTCCTTGCCGGCCAAGTCGCCGACGAGCTCGGTGATCAGCTCGAGGTTCATGGTGAGCGCGGTGAGCGGCCCACGCAGCTCGTGCGCAACGCCCATGGCAATCACGCCCAGTGAGTACATGCGCTCGGTTTCTCTCATGCGACGCTCGAGTTCGGTGGCCCAGCGGACGGCTCGATACCGCTCCACCGCACCGACCAGCACCTGGCGCAGCTCGACGGGCTCCCAGGGTTTGCGCAGGTAGAGATCGATGTGACCCCGGTTGATCGCGTCGATGGCCGCTTCGAGATCCGAATACGCGGTCATCAAGATGCGAACGGTGTCGGGAAACTCGACGCGCACGGCGTCGAGCAGGTCGACGCCCGACATGCCCGGCATGCGCTGATCTGCCACCAACACGGCGACCTCGTGCTTGCGCATCAGCTCGAGCGCAGCGGCCCCACTCTGCGCCGTGACCACCTGAACCGAACCACGAAGACCAGCTGTGAAGACCACCAGGTTGGCGGCCTCATCGTCGACGTACAGAACTGAAGGCGAGGTCAACGGGTTCCCCTGGGAAGCTCGACCAGAAAGGAGGTACCACCCCCGGGCCGGGTAATGAACCGCAGATCTCCGCCCCACCTCAGCAACGATTGCCGGGCAAGGTAGAGGCCCAGACCCGTGCCCTCGCCGGGACTGCGCGTGGTGAAAAAGGGATCGAACAGCCGAGAAGCGATCTCCTGGGGCACGCCGGGGCCGTCATCAGCCACCGCGATCTCCACCCGCTCGCCCACTTCCTTCACCGAGAGCCACACGTTGCGCGCCGGCGCGCGGAGGGCGTTGTCGATCAGGTTCACGAAGACCTGGTTGAGCTCGGCCGCCGAGGCCACCACCTGCACGTCGTCGTAGTCGCGGTGCACCTGTACATCCGACAACCGGTGCTGCAACAGACGCACGGTGGAGTCGAGCCCCGTGCGCGGATCGACCGGCCGTACGCCGCCGCCATCACCGGGGCTCACGTGGGTGAGCAGGGCATTGCTTATCACGTTGATCCGCTGCGCCCCCTCAGCGATCACCGCGAGCAGCTGGGCGTCAGACTCCTCCAGCCCGGCCCGGTCCTGGAGCGCGCGCACGCCGTTGAGCACCGCGTTGACGGGGTTGCGCACCTCGTGGCCGACGCCCGCCGCCAGGGTGCCCACCGCAGCCAGGCGCGCCGAAGCGATGACTTGCAACGAGAGCGAACGCAACCGCAGCTGCGCCTGCACGCGGGCCACCAACACGCGTGGATGAAACGGCTTCTCCACGAACTCGTCGGCACCCGACGCGAACCCTTCGATGGCCGCGTCGGTGCCGCCTCGCGCTGTGAGCAGGATGACCGGCGTGGCCGCGATGACCGGGTCGGCTTTGATCGCCTTGCACAGCTGCGTCCCGCTCAAGCCCGGCATCATCACGTCTGAGAGCACCAGGTCTGGGCGCTGCCGCCTCACGCTCTGCAGGCCCGCGAGCCCATCGGCGGCCACCAGCACCTCGAAGGACACCGAGAGCAAATCGACCAACATGGCCCGCACCTCGGGGTTGTCTTCCACGACCAGCACGCGTGCGCGCCGGCTTCCGTCGAAGGCAGGGCTCGCCAGCGGAGTCGACCCGAGCGGCCCCCGCGCATCGTGCGGAATCACTTCCAGCTCGGCATCGGAGGCGCGCCTGGTCTCTGCGCCTTCTACTTGAACCCGTCGGCGCTCCAGCACCTCGGGCTTGATGTGGCCCCTCCCGCGCCGCAACACGATGGTGAACGCGGCGCCCTGGCCGAGCTCGCTGGTCAGCTCCAACCGGCCGCCGTGCAGCTCGACCAGATTGCGCGCGAGCGCAAGCCCGATGCCCACGCCGCCCACCCGGCGACCCGACGCTTCATCGGCCTGGTAATAGCGCTCGAAGATGCGCGTGTGGTCGGCGGCCGCGATGCCAGGGCCCGTGTCTTTCACGGTGACGCGCACTTCGCCCGGTGTCTCCTCGATACGCAAGGTGACCTTCCCGCCCGAGGGTGTGAACTTGAAGGCGTTGCCCAGCAGGTTCGAGAGCGCGCTGTCGAGGCGGTGCGAGTCACCCCAGAGGTCGCTGGTCGACTCGAGCCCTTCCACCACCAGCTCGAGACCCCGCGCTTGCGCCGCGGTCGCGAAGAGCACACCGAGCTGCCGGGCCATCGCGCCCATGTCGAGTGCGGCGTAGTCGAGCCGCAGCTGACCTGCGTCGATGCGCGAGAGGTCAAGCAGGTCGTCGATCAACCGCAGCAGCCGCAACGAGTTGCGGCGCAGGCCCTCGAGCAGCCGCCGCTCTTCCACGGGCACGTCGCGGCCCAGGCGATCATCGAGCGGCGCGAGGATCAACGTGAGCGGCGTGCGCAGCTCGTGCGAGACGTTCGCGAAGAACTCACTTTTGAGCGCGTCGAGCTGCCGCAGCCGCTCGAGGGCTGCTGACAGCTCGCTGGTGCGCTCGGTGACCCGCTGGTCGAGCTGCACGTTGACGCGGAACGCTTCAGCCGCGCGCTCCTGCAGCTCATCGAGCGATTGCCGCATGGCGTGGGTGCTCTGCTCCAGCATCGATTCCTTCTGCGCGGCGAGGCGGCGCACGTCGCTCCAGCCACCCAGGCAAAAGCCCAGCGCGATGAACGAAGCGAGCGTCTCCAGCAGGCCGAAACGACCTGAGTGCGAAGTGAGGGGCGCGAGGGCGGCTCCCAGCGCGGCGCCAACCCAACGCCGCCACATGCCCGGCTTGGGATTCTGCCAGGTCAGCTCGTAGCGGCAGCAGTCGGCCCCGTTCACCTGGCACTGCAGCTCGATGACCTTGGCGGGCGGGAGATCCCAGATGGTGGGGAAGACGGCGTAATTCGCCATGCGACCGATGCACGAGTTGCGGTTCCGTTCGCGCCTGCCACTCGTGTACGAAAGCGTCATCGACCACGGCGACTCATGCTCTATCTCGAAGCGGCCCGCGCGGTTGTAGGTAGGGGAGAACTCGACCGACTTACGGTACGCGAGGCCCGGGCTGCCGAAGCTGCGCAAGAGGTAATACGCAAAGCCCAGTGCCTCAGGCGTGGCAATATTACGGGCCGCGAAAACCATGAAGTCCGGATCGCCTGAACCCCGGACGAGCTCGTCGAGCAGCAGCTCGAGAAAATCGAGTGAAACGAAGTTGTTCGGCCCCGCCAGGTACTCGAGGGAAAGCGGCATGGGTCGCTCGGCCCACAAAGCCTGCAGCTGCGCGCGCCCGTAGCGCTTCTCAAAACTCAGCAGGAACGTCTTGAGCAGGCGCGCACCGACCTCGGGCTTGTCCCACTGCCGGGCCCCCTCTGCCGTCATGCCGGCCTTTGCCCGGTCACCGTCAACACCACTGCGTACTTGAGCGCCTCGGGGTCTGAGAGCATCGCGAGGTATCCTTCGACGAACGCCGCGTACCGCAGCTCGCCACCGAAGGATTCCACGGCGATGGGCGCGAGCACCTCAAAACGTTGCGTGTAGTCAGCCACCAGGCGCGCGTCAGCGCCCGCGGCCACGTAGAGCGCAGACAGGTGCACGCTCACGTCTTGCAGACCGGCCCGCTTGAACCAGGTGAAGAGCTTGCGGCCTACGAAGAAGTCGAAGCCCGTCGAACGAAGCGCGCGCATGAAGGGCTCGATGCCCTCTTCCACCACCGCGGGCCGGGGCCAGAACGCGAGGCCGATGCCGTCGATGTCGGCCACGCAGACCTTTCCGCCTGGCTTCGTGATGCGAATCAACTCGCGCAACGAAGATTCAGGCTCACGCAGATATTCGAAGACGAACTGGCTCCAGCTGAAGTCGAAGGCGGCGTCGGGCAACCCCGTGGCAGGAAGCGCGCCGACCTGCGCGTGAGCGTTCTTCGAGCCCGATATCAGGGTGTTCGCTTCCGCCACGCGCGCAGGGCTCACGTCGATGCCAGTGACGAACCCTTCAGAGCCGACCCGCTCGAGCATCGCCGGCATCACCGCTCCAGAGCCGCAGCCGACGTCGACCACGCGCATGCCCGGCTGCAGGCCCGCCTGAACCAGCCGCACCGTGCTCGGGTTGGCGTTCTCCTGTTGGAGCAGACGCCCACCTTCTCGCGAAGACTCCATCAGGTAGCTCATGCCGTTTGCCTCTTCGCCTCGAAAGATTCGTCGTGAACGGTCACTTCTTTCTCATGTCTGCGAATGCGGGCAAAGACCGAGATCATCTGGCTGGTCATCTCTCGAACCACCGAACGATGCGCACCGAACTCGTACACCGGGCCCATGCTCACGAAGCCCATCGCCTCGAGGTCGGCCGCGTCAGTGGAGAACGCGTGGCACTCGGCCTCCTTGCGGCCTGACCGGGCGTAGAAGGCGGCGGCGTGCGCGGCAAGCGAGCTGCGGGCCTCAGCGGCGTACGGCCCGTGCGGATCGATCAAGAAGAGACGAAACGAGCTGTACATCTCGGCCCAGAAAAGCCCCGGCGACATGGTCTCGAGCAGCGCCCAACCCAGCGGTGCGCCGTGGCGATCTTCCACCACCGTCAAGGTGCGGCCCCGCGAAAGCCCGCGCGCGTCAAACCGAGCCGACAGGCTCTTCAGGTGCAGCTCACCTGGCACCAGATCGTCGCTGAGCACCTTGACCGGATCCTCCGAGGCACCCGCGTGGGCGAGGAACGCAGTCTCGTCATCGGGTCGCGCATCACGCACGCGCAGCGGCCCCGGTGGAGGCAGGCGATTGAGCGGCAACCGCATCGGCTCGAAGCGCACCCGGTAGGCCAGCCCGGGGTGCAGCACCTTGACCGACAACCCGCCGTAGATGCGCTCGGCCCATCGGTTCGAAACACGCCACAGCCCGCGCACGTACTCCACGTCGGCCAACGCCTCGCCGTAGTCGAAGCTCAAACACATCAGCTGCTGCGAGAGCGTGGCCGCGCGGTGGTACCCCGGCTTGACCATCAGGTGCTGCGAGAGCCAGGTGCGCGAATAGATGCGAAGCCCCGAGGTGTGACCGACCAGCTCACCGTCTCGCAAGATGACGAAGGTCTTGCCCAGACCGTGCGCACCATCGCCCATCAGCGCGTGGGTGCGCGCAGGAGCAAGCGGCTCACCTTGCGTGGCGTGATCTCGCCACACCGCACCCTCTTCGCAAAAGAAGTCCCAGATCTTCCCGAATGGAGTGCCCGAGCCGCACTCGGCGCCGGACACCAGATGACGCACCAGCAGATCGAGCAGCACCTGGCGATCGCCGTCACTGATTGCGGTGAACTGCAGGCCGCAGCGCCGCTCGCCGTCATCCTCGGTGCCCGCGCGACCCATCGACGCGACCACCGCGGAGACCTGGATGCGGCGGGAGCCCAGCTCGAGCTGCACGTCATCCAGCCGCAGGCCCGGGGGAAACACGTCGATGGCCGGGTCGACCTGAAAACACGCGCCGATGGAACTCAAGTCGAGCACCGGCCGGGTGACGCGCAGACCACTGAGCGGCGAGACCAACGTGATGGCCGCGCTGACCATCGCTGATGGCACTCGCAGGCTGGTGCGGCGATGCACCTGGAGCAACGCCTGCGGCACGGCCACCACCAGCTCCTGACAGGTCGCGCTCAAAACCCCGGCGTACCCCGCCAGCTGCCGGCCGTTGAGCTCGAAAGACAGGCGCACGGCTTGGCCCGGCGCCCAGCTGACCTGCGGCGTCGAGGCTGGCGCGAGCAGGTGAAGACCCCGGCTGTCGTACCGTGCGCCCGAGAAGACTTGAGAAGAGGCGCCATCGTCGGTGCCCACGGTCAGGGTGCTCCCCTGCCGGCTGGCCGACTTGAGCAGCGCACCGATGCGCAGCGCGTTGGTGATGCGCATCGGGGCTGCCGGACTGGGGCGATGGGTCTGGAAAACCGCGCCCACCAGCAGCGCATTGCCCTTCACCCGCGCCGTCTGCACGCGACACGAAACGTCTTCCATCAAGACGGCCTCGCCCCGCCGCAGCTGGGTCAACACGATGGGCTCACCGGGCATCAATGCAGCGAGGTGAGCGCCCGCGGTCACCAGCAGGCCCACACCTTCGTTCGACACGTCGATGCAGGTCGCTTCGAGACGCGTGCCGCGCGCAACGAGGGTCGCGTCGATGGGCACCGAAGCCGGGTGCCGCGGTGAGGCACGTCTGCGCACCAGCGCCTTGAGCTTCCACGGGGCGTCACTGTCGAGCGTGAGGAAGTCGAAGCCCGCCGCGGCGAGCGCCTCGAGCTCTTCGAGCGCATCGGCATCTGCGTTCGGTGCAAGCACCACGCGCGTGGCACCCGGTGCCTTGCGCTCGAGATCCACGAGCAGCTTCTTGAAATCAGCGTGATACGAGATGACCAACGACGGCGGCGGCCTGAGAAAAGGCACGGCTTCTTTGCGCGAAGCAGCCTCGAGGTACGTATGAGCGCTTTGACCCAGGATCGCCTTGAGAAGAGACCGAACCTCGAGCTGGGGATGAATAATCAAGACATTGCGGGGGCCCATGAGTTGCTCCTTGTGCGTGCCCCCCAGGCATCACTGCATCGTGCTCATCTGCTGCGTCTTTGGGGCCGGAGCGCGTCTTCGGCCAGCCAGACCTCGATTGGAAAATCAGACTGCAGGGAGCTGGCCTCGTCGTCGATGACCCGCAAGTCGACCCGTTCGTCAGAGCTCAAGGGGCGCCTGAGAACTTCGAGGCGGTGAGGTCGTCGGGCTCGGCCATCGGCCTGGCCTCTCCATTGTGACGCCGCCGCACGCGCGCCAGGACCGAGTTCATCTGGGTGATGAAGTCGCGCACCACCGAGCGGTGAGCCCCGAATTCGTACACCGGGCCCAGTCGCGAGAAGCCCAGCGCCTGGAGATCGGCCGCATCGGCGTTCGAAGCGTGGCACTCGACTTCTCGACGCCCTGCCATCGCCGCCTGTGTGGTGGCCCACGAAGCGAGTGAGCTGCGCGCCTTCGTGGCGAGCGGGCCTGAAGCGTCGAGCAGAAAGATTCGAAACGACGTGTACATTTCGGCCCAGAAGAGACCCGGTGACATGGTCTCGAGCAACGCCCAGCCCAGCGGTGCACCGCGATCGTCTTCGACCACCACCAGCGCTCGTGCGCGGGAAAGGCCCAGCTCACCAAAGCGGCGCGAGAGGGTCTCCAGGTGCAGTTCCCCGGGCACCAGGTCGTCGCTGAGCAGCTTGACGGGATCCTCCGATGCACCGGCATACGAGAGGAACGCGCGCTCGTCATCGGGGCCCGCCGCGCGCACACGCAGCGGCGCAGGCACGAAGGAACCGGCCGGCGCCCGCATCGGCTCGAAGCGCACCCGGTACGAAAGGCCCGGCTTGAGCAGCCGCGAAGAGACCGCGTCATAGAGGCGCTCGGCGCGGTTCGAGACCCGCCACAACCCGCGCACGTACTCGACGTCGGAGAGCGCCTCGCCGTATTCGAAGCTCAACGACAACACCTGCTGCGAGAGCGTACCTGCGCGGGGAAAACCCGACTTCACCAGCAGGTGCTGTGCGAGCCACGTGCGGGAATAGATGCGCAGGCCCGAGCCGTGCGCCGCCAGCTCGCCGTCACGCACCACCACCACCGTCTTCGAGAGCCCATGCGAGCCGTCACCCAGCAGCTGGTGGGTGACCGCGGGCGGCACGAAATGATCGCGCCAGAGCGCCCCTTCGTCCTGAAACAAATCCCAGATGCGGGCGAACGCGATCGACGAACCACACGCAGCGCCTTCGACACGGTGGTGCAGCAGCAAGTCGACCAGGCGCTGGCGCTCGTCGGCCGAAACCGCAGTGAACGCGAGGTGGCCGACCGACGTGGTGATGGCCGAGAAATGCAGCCGTTCGCCCGCGAACTCCAACAGCACGCGCTCGAGACGAAGGCCCGGGGGAACGACGTCAGCGGGGTCGACCTTGAAGCTCGCCCCGGTCGCGCTGAGCTGCAGCACGGTGCGCGTGCGCGGCAGACCACTGAGCGGTGAGACGAACGAAATCGACGCACCCGGCGGCAACGCGAGCGCCCGCAGGTCGGTGCGGGGAGGCAGGGCCGCCAGCGTGCGTGGCAGGCGCAGCACCACCGCGTGCCCCGAGGCGATCACCACGGCTGCGTGACCCGTCACCAGCCGGCCATTGGCCTCGAACGAGACGGTGACGACCTGCCCCGGCAGCCACTGCGGCACGCCGCGGGGCGAAGGCCTGGGCAGG
>JAYTAT010000217.1:0-5010 GCA_043737315.1 Archangium sp. | reverse complement strand
GCACGTCGTGCGTGAAGGTCAGCAACAAGGCGATCGCGCCCTGCAACAACACCGCGCCCGTCGGCGGCTTGCCTGCTTTCGCGGCGAGGAAGCTGGGGAGAAACCCGTCCTTCGCCATCGCGGCGTAGACGCGAGGGCCCACCAGCAGCATCGCGCTCATCGCCGAGATGAAGAGCAGCAGCATCACCGCGCTCATCACCTTCGCGGCCACCGGCCCCAGCAAGGCCGCCATCACCGCCTGGCCCAGGGTCACCTGATCGAACTGGCCCTTGAGCTGCGTGAAGTCGTCGTACTGGAAGACCACCGTGCCCTGCGCCGGGGTGAGGTTCGCCACGAAGATGTAGTTCACCACGAGGTACAGGCCGGCCACCGCGAGGCAGCCGATCAACATCGCCCGCGGCACGTCGACCTCGGGTTTTCGGAACTCATCGGCTGCGTAGATGGCCGCGTTCCAACCGGAGAACGCGAAGGCGATGAAGAACAAGCTGCCCAGCACCTCGCTCACCGGCGTCGCGGTGGGAGCAGCCGCCGTCCACGTCGGCCAGGCCAGAGAGCCGAAGAACACGCCGACGAACACGAAGCCCACCAGCAGCATCACCTTCAACGCCACCAGCACGTTCTGCACGCGACTCGAGACGTGCAGCCCCAGCGCGTGCACGCCCGTCAGCACGATGATCAACCCGGCACCGACCAGGCGCGGTTCGAGCGAAGGCACCACGGCTCGCGCAAAGGCCCCGGCTGCGAGCGCATCGAGCGCGGTCGGCGCAGAGAAGCCCACCAGCAACGAGGCCCACCCGGCGAGGTAGCCGAGCGCCGGGTGCATCAGCGACGAGAGGTAGCGGTACTCGCCGCCACCTTCGGGCACCAGGCGCGCCACCTCAGCGTAGGCCCGGGCGCCGCAGAGGGCGAGCACTCCGCCGATGAGCCAGGCCAGCAGAATGAGCCCGGGCGACAGGCTCTGCGCCATGAAGCCGGTGGAAAGAAAGACGCCCGCACCCACCATGTTGGCGATGACGAGACCGATGCCTGATTTGAGACCGAGGGTGCGATGCGACACGCAGCGTGGACTTATTCGAACGGCAAAGATTCGGAGGGAAAAGCGCGGATGCGAAACCTCGCCCTGCGAAGCCCGGGGCGCAGAGGGGTGTCAGGTCTTCGAGAGCGCGGCGACCTGCTCGAGAAAAGCGGCGCCCCGTTTCGGGTCTGACATGAACACCCACGCGGCCATGCCCTGCAGGCTCGCGTGCGACTCACCTTCTCGGTACGGCTTGCCCTTCGACCGGTTGTGAATCGCGGCGCGCAGCCGGCGCACCACGTCACGCGCGACCCGCGCTGCCGGAACCTGCGGCCCCGCGCCGTTGACGGTGAGCCCCGTCACCCGCTGCGCAGCCCCCCGGCGGAGCACCTGCGTCTTCTTCGCGTTCAGCGTGAAGCCCTCGCTCTTCAAG
Source organism: Archangium sp. (assembly GCA_043737315.1). Classification (GTDB taxonomy): domain Bacteria; phylum Myxococcota; class Myxococcia; order Myxococcales; family Myxococcaceae; genus Archangium_A. Next base: position 3,562 of record JAYTAT010000217.1, on the reverse strand, counting down.
ATGTCCTTGGTCTTCTCCACCAGGATTCCCAGGGCAGGCCGCTTCTTTTCCTCAGTCTTGCGGAAGGAGAACGTGAGGTCGTCGGCGTAGCGCGTGTATTTGAAGCCCAGCTCTGTCGCCAAAGCCGACAGCCGCACGTCGAGCTTGAGGCACAACGCATTGGTGATGGAAGGTGACGTCGGCGCACCTTGCGGCAACGCACGAGGGCCGGTGGCCACGTGCAACGTCTTGCCGCGAAACTCGACCAGCTGGCGGGGCGACTCGGTGGAGATCAGCGCCAACAAGGTGGCCACCTGCTCCGTCACGCCCGCCTTGCGCAGCAGGCCCTTCACGCGCTTCCAATGAATGGTGGGGAAGAAATCCTTCACGTCGAGCTTCACCAGCACGTCGGCGTTCACGTGCACCAACGCGTTGGTCAGCACGCTGCGCGAAGGCAGGAACCCGTGCGCCGCGCCGTGCACCGGCAGCTTCTCGAAGTAGTTCCGCAGGGCCCAGCGCTGGAGTTCTTTGAGCTGCGGCAGAGGCGCTGTGATGGTGCGCTGACCGCCGCTGCGTTTGGGCACCTGCCACGAGTGGTAGTGGGTACCGCTGTCGACCTCGCGGTGAAAGGTCATCCACCTCAACGTCGAGATGGAGATGTCCATCGCGGCAGCCAGCTCAGCTGCGGTCTCCCACGCGGGCAGACCGTTCTTCTCGGCCTTCGTCTCGCGATCTATGACGTCGAACTCGTCGGGGTCCGTGCGCTCGTCCCAGTGCACGGTGTTGCCCAGGAACCCGATGGTGCCGAAGCGGCGCGCTTCGTTGGCCAGCGCCTTGAGCTTCTTGCGCTCGGCGCGCTCGGCGACCTTCTTCTCTTTGAAGGCCTTTTTCTCGTCGTCCGACATCGACTCGGGCGCGGCCGCCTCGGAGTGCCCGGCCTCGAGCATCTTCGCGCGCAGCCAGCCGTCGACGCCGCCCTTCTCTTCGATTTCCAACCACCGCGCGCCGGCGATGGTGCGCGCCTTGTCGAGCTCGTCTTTCTGCGCGTCGGTCGGCTTCGTGCGCAGGGGCACGCGCGTGACGATCACCGGCGCTGCCGCGGGCACTTCGAGATCGATTCGGTTCGTCATGAACTGCCCTCTTCTTCAGCGACTGCCTTCGAACGTTCGTCCCGCCATCGAGTGAGGCGCCGAAAAGCGCCACCTTCTCTCCTGGGGCTCGGTAGCCTCACCGGCTCTCCCGTACCGATGGCCTCGGGCCTGGGGGAGAAACTGCGTTTGCGCAGTTGTCTCAGCTCTCCCCCGGGCCCGAGGCCATCGGTACGAGGAGAGCCAAGAACAGGCTACCTAGCGGTGTGTGTTGGACCAATCTCCAGAGCGGCGCAACGCCGCTCCTGCGCACTGAAGCGCGAAGGCTGATGTTCCTCGACACCTCGCTCTCTGGCGGGACGTTCGTTCTTTCGTTGGCAGCTGCTTTCTTGAAAGGGACCGCCGTTCTACCTCGAGCACGGTCCGGTTGAGTAGAAGATCACGCCATCAAAGAGGCGCCCCAAAGCGTTTTCAGCCTGCGTCGATGAAGCCGTCTTTGGTGAGTGAATCGAGTCGCGCGAAGTACGCCTCGCGCGCCTGGGCATCGGAGTCGAACCAGGTGCGCTGCTGCCTGGGCTCTTCACTGCGCGGGCCCCACATCACCCGCACCAGCTTGTCGTCGAGCGAGACGCGGTAAACGAGCTCCTGGCCCGTCTCGCGGCGCACGAAGGTACGCGTCTCGGCGCGAATGAGCGCGCGGCCTTCGGCGGTCTGGCGGAGCTCTTCGTCGTGCAGCAGGCGGCGCTGGTGAAAGAGGCGCAGCGCCAGCAGGTGTTCGCAGGGGCCTTCACGCAGCCCGGCGCGTTTGAAGTGCAGGCAAGTACAGCTGGCGCCACGCACGCGGCCCTCGGGGTCGAGCGTGAAGCTGGGCGTGAAGCTGCGGCGGGCTTCGAGATCCTCCACCTCGCCGGACAGCTCCGTGCCCTCACTGCCGAGCTCGTGCACCCTGGTGAGCCGCACGGTACCGGCGACCCCGAGCAGCCGATGCGCCAGCTTCTCGCGTTCGCCGCCGTAGCGGATCTGCGCGACGTCGATGGGCGTGTCGAGCAACTGGCGCGGGCGGTACTCGGCTCTCACCAGGTCGAACAGCGCGCGGCCCTTGAGGCACTCGAGCTGCAACGCGGCCCGTACGTCCTTCGCGGGAGCGGCCAGCTCACGGACGAGGCCGTCGAAGGTGGTGGGGCCGTGCCGGATCAAATGCGCATGCGCCTTCTCGGCGAGCGCCTCAGCCGTGGCGGGTGGCATGAGCGCGTCGAAGGCCGAAGCGCTCGACCAGCCCGAGTCGGTCCACCCGGTGAACCCGACGGTGAGGCTGCCGCGGTCGGGCCCGAAGTCGAGCGCCCAGAACACCGGCAGCCCCGCGCCCATGAGGTGTACCCTGGCCGTCTTGACGTGCGGCAGGGCGCGGACGAGCGAGAGCAGGCGCTGGCGGCCGAAGATGCGCACCACGCGTGGCGTCTTGCCCGCGTACGGGGCGCCGTGGCACTCGAGCACGATGTCGAACGGCTCGATCACCAGGCGCGGCTGGGCACCGGGGACCAGCTCGAAGCGCAGCCCACGCGGGGGCTTCTTCGCTGAGCGGGTGCGGAGCACGAAGAGCAGGTTGTAGAGGTCGATGGGCGCCAGCTCTGCGACGGCCGCGGGCAGCGTCGAGGCCGACTGCACCTGGACGAAGTTGCGCAGCCAGGCCAGCGGCACCTGACGCGTCGAGACGGGCGTGTTGCCCGGCTGGCTTACGGCCTCGAGGGAGACCGGCTGCCAACTGCGCAACCGCTCAAAGCGGGCGATGAATGCTTCGTCGACGGACAGCGTGGTGGTGCCGTGCGCAGCTTCGCGCTTCTCGAACGACGACGAAGGCAGCGAGAGGCGCGCGTAGCTCGACTCATCGCGAGAGAAGACCTCGAGGGAGATCTCGTCGGGGCTGACGGTGAGCACGGGCTCGAGCACCTGCTGGGGCTTCTCTTCGTTCCCCAACTGCTGCTCGAGGAAGGCCTTCTGCGCTTCCCAGATCTCCTTGTTGGCCTTCTTGCCCTGCTTGGTGAGGTACGCGAGGTAGACGGCGAGGTCCTTGCGCTTGTAACGAAGGTCGCTGCCGAGCACATCGAAGGCGGCCATCAACGCATCGCGAAAGAGCGCAGGCGACTTCAAGGTGCCGCGCACGCCGACCTGGCCACGCGAGGCATCGAGCGTCAGGTTCACCTGCGCACGATCCTCATGCACCACGAGCGCGCTGGGGGCCGCGTACTGAACCTTCACGTCACGAATCATAGGTCCCCCTCACCTTGCGAAGCGGGAAGAGGGTCGGGGCAAGGGGCCACCTGAAGTTCAATCATCGTCATCCTCGTCGTAGTCCTCATCACCCTCGTCATCGCGGGCCGGAGCAGCCGCGACCACCACCTTCATCATCGACTCTGCCAATTCAGGATTCGAAGCCAACTGCACCAGCTGCTCCGCAGTGAACCACTTCGGAGCGTTCTGCCGCCTCGCATTGGTCC
>JAYTAT010000216.1:0-1956 GCA_043737315.1 Archangium sp. | reverse complement strand
CGGGAAGTGGAGGCGCAGGTTCAAGAGAAAAGGAGAACCCCGCCGCCACCAGCACCGCGAACGGCACCAGCACACCCGCCACGATCACCCACTCGCGCTTCATTCGACCACCGTCGCCGTGCGCTTGACCCGGTCGAGTGAAAACGCGCCCACCAGCTCACGAGCCGAGACCGGAGCGCCATCACCCAGGCCAGTCCACGCGGCCAATCGACCGAGCACTTTCTGAGCGGACCAGCCCAGCGCTCGCAGACCCGCCACCGTCGACGCGCCATCACGCTTGGCGAGCCGTTTCCCATCGGCCTGCATCAACAGGGGCACGTGCGCATACGAGGGGGTGGGGTACCCGAGGGCCCGCTGCAGCTGGATCTGCCTCGCCGTCGATGACAGCAAATCTTCCCCGCGCAGCACGTGCGTGACTCCGCTGAGCGCATCATCGACCACCACCGCCAGCTGGTAGCTCGCGACCCCGTCGATGCGACGAATGATGAAGTCACCGACCTCGTGAGCGACGTCCTGGCTCACCTCGCCGTGCAGCAGGTCGACGAAGTGTTCCTTCGACGGCTCGACGAGGAACCGCCACGACGGCGGCCGGCCTGACTTCGGGCTCGACCCCGCGCGGCACGTGCCCGGATACACCGGCCCCTCTTCCCCCGCATGCGGGGCCGAAGCCGCGCGAGCGATCTCTGCCCGGCTGCACCCGCATCGATACGCCCGCCCGCTCGTTTCCAACCGGGCCAGCGCCTGGTCGTACACCGCTCCGCGCTCGGACTGCTTGAGCACCGGGCCATCCCAGTCGAGACCCAGCCACTCGAGATCTTCGAGGATGCCGTCGGTGAACACGGGCTTGCAGCGTTCGGGATCGAGATCCTCGATGCGCAGCAGAAAAGCTCCGTTCTCGGAGCGCGCCCAGAGCCACCCGAGCAGCGCACTGCGCACGTTCCCCAGATGGAGCCTGCCGGTGGGGCTGGGCGCAAACCGCCCCCGGAACGACGCGGTCACTGACGCTTGAGCGGGCCGCGGCGCTTCTCGAGCGGCTTGCGTGGCCCCTCTTCCTTCGCAGGTTCAGTGGCCTCGAGACCTTCGGCGCCTTCTTTGCCCGGCACCACGCCGTACTTCGCTTCGGCCAGCTTCGAGGCACCGCCCGCGATCAGCGTCATCGACACCGACGAAGGCACCTTCACGGCCTCGCCGACCTTGTCGCCATGTTTGGCGAGCTCACCTGCGAGGTTGAAAAATTCCATACCGGCCGAGAGCAGCTCGGTATCGAACGAAGCGCGCGCCATTCTGCGCACGTCACCCGTCGACGCCGCGAAGAGGAAGGTGTCGAGCGCGAGGCCCTTGCCCTCTTTCGAGAGCGCGCCGAACACCACCAGGTCGGCCTCTGACGACTTCGCGTGCTCACGGGCCGCGGCGACGAGCTCGGCGTCGAGCTTGTTCTGCGCGAGCGATGAAAGGAGCCGCGACTCGGGATCCTTGCTGGCCGACGCCGCTTTCACGGCCGCCTGCTTGCCCGCCATCACTTCGATGACCCCGCCCAGCGGTTCACCCGAAGGCAGCGTGGCCTTCCAGAAATGCAGGCCGGGGGGCACGTCTTTGACGGACAGCGGCGTGGTGCCCAGGGCGAGGCCGTCGAGCAGCACGGGCGCGTTCGAAGGCGACGACTCCATCATCAAGGTGCCCCTGGCGCCGTCTTTGAGGACCTTGCGCGCATCGGTCACCAGGCGCGCGAACAGCGCCGAGGTCTGGGCGAGCGGCAGCTCTCGATCGGGAGCCAGCGTGATCGCCTGGTTCAGGCTCTTCGCGCCTTCTTCGTCGCGGCCGGTGTTGTACTGAACGGCCGACAGCAGCGCGTACGCGTCGACGACTTCGCCCACTTCAGGCAATGCGGCAGTCGCGCTCTTGTACCCGGTGATCGCGCGCTGAAGCGCCTCTTCGGCCAGGCGAAACTTCTTCTTC
>JAYTAT010000215.1:0-5011 GCA_043737315.1 Archangium sp. | reverse complement strand
TGTTGCGCAGCGCCTGCGACTTCTCGGGCGAGATCACCGGCACGGCCTGCACCGAGGTGAGCATGTCGCCACCGATCGACGGCACCTTTTCCGTCGCCTGCTTCAGCGGCATCACGTCTTCGCGCATCTTGGGGAAGGCGTCGGGGCGGTACTTGTTTCGCAGCATGTCGAGCGCGGCGATGGTGCACGGGTTGAAGACGTCGAGCTCCTGGCTCTTGGTCACCACCGCGGTGAACGCTTCGGCAGCGTTCTTCTTGATGGGCTCGGCCTGCTGCTCGAACTGCGGCCGCATCTCGATGAGCAGCTCTTCCGGCAAACCCTTGGGCACCGGGAAGTTGATCAGCTGATCGGCGAGCTGATCGTAGGCGAGGCCGATCTTGTGCAACGCGCAGATGGCGGGGTCAGCCGACTTGAAGGCCACCGTCTTGGTGTACGTCTTCTGAAGTTCCTGCAGCGCGTTGCTCTTGGCGACGATCGAGCTCTTGAGCTCGCCGACGTTCTGCAACTTGGTCCACCGCACCTTCATCGCGTTGTACTTCTTCCAGTCGTCTTCGTTGGCGAGGAAGTTGGCCTTGGCCACGCCGTCGAGCGCGCTGATCTCGAGTGACTCACGCTGCTTCTTGCCGAGCTTCTCGTAGTAGTCGGCGATGCGCAGGTACACGCCCTTGGCGGCCTTCGCGTTCTTCTGCTTGTTCTCGTAGATGCCCGCGATGCGGTTCTCGGCGGTGAGCACCTTGTTGGCGTCCTTCGCGTACTTGCGCTCGTACTCCTCGAGGCCCTTGGTCACCTTGCCCCACGCGCCCATCTTCTCGTAGAGATCGAGGATCGACTTCTCGACCGCCTCAACGTCCTTCGATTTGGGCCACAGCTCGAGGTACTTCTCGCGGTTGCGCAGCGCCGCCTTGTAGTTGTTCAGGCCTTCGCGAAAAACGCCGGCGTTGAAGAGCGCGTCCTGGGCCTTCTGCTCTTCCCAGACCTGCTCGACGTCGGGCTTCTTGTCCTTGTCGGCGCCCTTCCTGGGGGACGCCTTGCCACCCTTCCTGGGGTTGCGGCCCTTCTCGTAGTTGGTCGCGTAGAGCTCGTAGTACTGCGCGGCGGGCTCGAAGTCGGCGATCGCCTCGTAGCCTTCAGCGAGCGCGTAGACGTCGGCCGGCACGTACTGCGACCTGGGGTACTTCACGATGAACTGCTTACGCAGCTCGATCGCCTTGTTGATCATCTTCGCGTTGTAGAAGTTGATCGCGCCGTTGTGGAACGCCTTTTCCCCGAGCTCTGACTTCGGCCACTCGGTCACGAAGGTCATGTAGGCCTCGGCGGCCCTGGCGTAGTCCTTCTTCGCCTCGAGCTGGTTGATGAGCTTGAAGGTCGACTGCTCGATCAGCTTCGCCAACTCGACGCGGAACTGGCCCTGCGCCAGCTTGTCTTCCGCGTAGAACTTGCGAGCCCAGTCGTTGACCTTCTGCCAGTCACCGATGAGGTTGTACGAGTCGAGCACCAGGTTGGCCGCGACTTCGCCGGCCTTGCTGCCGTCCTCGAACTTGTACTCGGGGTGCTTGAGGGCGATCTCCGACAAGCGCGCGACCGCCTCATCGAGGTGGTTGTAGTCGTAGTAGATGCGCGCGGCTTTGTAGGCGATCTCGACCTTCTTCTCGCCCTTCTCGATGTACTTCAAATAGTTGTTACAGGCGTCGAGCAGGTTCTGCTTCGAGGCGGGAATGGTGAGCTTCTTGGTCGAGTCGGTGATCGCCTCGGGCTTGATCTTCCCCGAAGCTTCATCGGCCTTCACCACTTCGGTCCACGCGAGGATCGCGTTGTAACCGCTGTTGTTGAAGTACTTGCCGGGCTTGTCTTCCTTCTTCTCGCCCCCCTTCTTCACCTTCTCGATGTCGATGCCGAACACGGTCGTGTATTCGCCGGCCGCCTTCTCGTACTTGTTCAGGTTGTCGTTGAGGAGCTCCGCCCAGAAGAAGCGGAGATCGTAGGCCTTGGGGCTCTTGGGAAAGAGCGTGAGGTAGTCGGCGTAGACGGCGTTGGCGAACTCGAAGGTCGCCTCGTCACGCGTCTTGCGGCCTTCGTTGTGCCAGTCGACGGCGAGGCGGCTGATGGTGCGCTCCGAGAGCTCACGCGCTTCGTCGAGCGCCTTCTGATCCTTGTCCTCGAGCTTCGGGTTGCCCTTGGTGACGTCGTCCATGATCTTCACCAGGCGACGCACCTGCTGAACGGTCATCTGCTTGTTGCCCGCGCGCATGACGCAGTCGACGATGCGCGACTGGAAGCCGGGCGCCTCGGGAGAGATGGGGCGATCCTTGATCAACATGTCGTAGGCGAGCGCGGCTTCGCGGTCCTTGCCGTCTTCGTAGAAGAGGCCGGCCAGCTGCTTGAGCATGGTGCGCAGCTCGTCGTCGGTGTCGGTCAGCTTCTTGAACTTGTCCTTCGCCTCGCCGGGCGTACCGCCGCCACGAGCGTACGCGCGCACGTAGTCGGTACGCGCTTCCTTCGCGAGACCAGCGCGTGAACCCTTCGCGCCCTTCTTGCCCTCGACGGCCTCTTGACCTGCGAACTTCGTGTAGAGCACCACGGCCTTGAACTGGTCCTGGGCCTTCTCGAAGTCCGACATGTTGAAGTGGCACCAGCCCTGCTTGTAGAGCGCGTAGCCGTAGACCTGATTCTCGGGAAATTTGGCGGCGTTCTTGTACGCGTCGAGCGCCTTCTCGAGCGACTCTTTCTTGCCCTTGCTGCCGTTGAACCAGTACTCGCCGACGGCCAGGTACGCGTCGGGCAGGTACTTCGACTTGGGGTACTTGGCGATCAGGCGGTTGTACGCAACCAGGCCGCGCTTCTCGTCGTTCATTTCCATCAGGTTCAAGCCGAGGAAATAGAGGACCTCGTCGGTGCGCTCGAAGTCTTTGTACTCCTGAACGATGGTCGAATAGTTCGCGATGGCCTTCTGGGCGTAGGCCCGGGCCTGCAGCTCGAGCTCTTCCTTTTCTTTCTCAGCGCGGGCGATGCCGTCTTGATCCTTCACGTTCATCGCGCGGATCTTGTCGTCGTCCTTCTTGTTGGCTTCGAACGAGAAGAACTTCGACTCTTCCCAGTGCAGCTCGCCCAGGCGGAACAGCAGGCCGGGCTTCTCTTGCTTGTCGCGAGAGAGATCGATGATCTTCTGAAGGTCGATGATCTGCTCGCGGCGCTTGGCGGCCACCTGCAGCTCGACGCCCGAGCGGAACTCGTCGTACTTCAGCGACGGAGCGTCATCCCGCTTCTCCTTCTTGCGGGTGATGTCGCCGGCGAGCGACTTGTCGGGGACGAGGCTCGTTTCCTTCTTCTTGAGCTCGACTTCTTTGGCGGCCTTGCGATCAGCTGGGGCCTGAGCTTCGGCCGCCATCGAGAACGCCACAACGGAGAGCAATACGGATCGGAGCATGAGTGTCCTGGTCAGAAGTCCCGTGTAGCGAGGCGCGGCGTGATGCATGACGCGCAAGGACCACTTCGATGGAGCAAGTGGTCAGGACTCCTTGGAAAAATCCCTTTGAGCGGGCGAAATCATCCCCTTCAAACCGAAGGGGCGTCAAGCAGCGAGCGTGTGTGTCCTAGCACTTGATCGAACATCGCTGCCGTCAATCTTCCAGTCTGGGTGTTCTGTTGACTGACGTGGAAACTCGCGGCCAGAAACACTGACCGCTCAGGCTGTCGGATGACCGCGCCATGGGCGAAGTCGGGCAAGGGCCGGGGCCAGTCCAGAAAATCGAGGGTGGCGCTCCAGGCGATCCGTCCGAGGGCGAGGATCACCCGGGGCCGGAGCAGGTCGAGCTCCTCGCGCAAAAACGGGCGACACGTACGGATCTCTTCAGGATTGGGCTTGTTGTCGGGCGGCACGCAGCGCACCGGACACGTGATGAAACAGTCTCGGAGCACCAGCCCGTCGTCACGGTGGGTGCTGGTGGGCTGGTTTGCGAAGCCTGCACGGTAAAGCGCGGCATACAGAAAGTCTCCGCTCGCATCGCCGGTGAAGAGCCGGCCGGTGCGATTGGCGCCGTGGGCTCCCGGGGCGAGGCCGACGATCACCAGCCGCGCTTTCGGGTCACCAAAACCGGGGACGGGGCGGCCCCAGTAGGTCTGGTCGCGGTAGGCCTTCCGCTTCACCTGGGCGACCTCTTGACGCCATTGCACCAGCCGCGCACACCGGGTGCAGCCCACGATGCGTTTGTGCAGTGAGACGAGCGTCATCGAGAAGGGCCGAGCTGGAGCCGGTCGAGTAGCCCCCGCGCCGCCAGTGCACGCTTCGAGTCAGCGCCCACCTCGATCACCAGCTCGACTGAAGGATCTCGCACCAGCAGCGACTGCAGCAGCCAGGTCTCGACCTCGGGCTGCACCACCACGCGCGTGCCGGCGCCGCAGGGAAAGACGTCACTCGAGAGCGCGAGCAGACTCGCCACGTGCAGCTCCATCGAGGGATCGCCTGCGATGCGTGCTTCACATTTCACCGGGAGCAGGCTCTGCGCAGAGCCGACGATCACTCTGCGGCCGGGCAACCTGCGGAACTGGCCCCAGGTGAGCAGGTCGATATCGCCCTCGGGGGCCCAGCGCACTTCGGCGGGCCGCGCAGCGCTCACCTTCGTCACCATCGCTTCGTCGAGGGGGCCCTTGACCGAGACGACGACCCGGCGCAGGCGCCCCGAGAGGTTCAGCGAGTCGGGCTCGAGCCAGGCACCGGCGGCCGGCAGCTTCGAGAAGACGTTCGAGTCGACGGGCTTGAGCGGCGTACGCAGCTGCACCCAGGCGGTGTCGAACCGTGCCACGTTTTCGACGGTGCTCGCGCGCAGGGTGTTGGTGCGGGTCGAGAGCCAGAGCGTCACTCCGGGGCGGGCAAGTTCTCTGAGGCGGTCGGGGTCGAGATCTTCGTGAGCGCGCAGGTGCACTCGCGGTGCAGTGGCGACGAAGACCTCGGGTGAGCCTCGAGGCAACGGCCGTTGATCCTGAGCGAGCGCGGCCGCCGACATCAACGCCAGCA
>JAYTAT010000214.1:0-5022 GCA_043737315.1 Archangium sp. | reverse complement strand
CGGTGGCCAGGCGCACGTCGCGGCGAGCCTGGAGGCCTTCGTCGTGGATGAGCCCGCTGAGCGTCTGCGCGGTGAGGTGCACGGGTACCGGCTTGGGCATTCCCGTGAGCGCGTGGGTGCGACGGAGCTTGAACGTCCAGCGCGCGTCGACCGCGGGCTCCGTTTGGCCGGGCCGCGTGTACACGAGGTGCTGCTCATCATCGATGGCCAGCAGCCCACCGTGCGCGTCGATGAAGAGTGTGGCGCGACCCGACAGCCTCTGCGCTCCCGTCAGTGAACCGGGCGCGGCGTCGAGCGCGGTGTACTGCTGGGGCGTGCGCACCACCTCGGTCTGACTCGCCACGGAGTGCGCCGTCACCGTGCCCAGCGTCGAGGGCTCGTCGGCGATCGCGGGCGTGCCGAGCTTCTCGGGGACCACGAAGCCCAGCTGCAGCACCAGCGAACGAAGCGTGGCGCGAACGGTGTGCGAGCTTCCCTGCGCGAAAGACAACGACCGCACGCGGCCGCGCTCATCGAGCTCGATGATGGCGCGCTGACCTTCCAGCATGGCACGCGTCGCGGCGAGGTCGGGGTTGGCCGCCTGGCCCTGGAGCGCGAGATCGAAATTATCGATTCGATCGAATGACACGGCGAGCTGAGCCCCTTCGGGGCGGGGGGCGAGCACTTCCAGCCACACGATGCCTTTGAGGTGCGTCTGGACGCCCATCGCGTTCTGGCCCGAGCCGCTCGGCATCTGGCCGCTGGTCTGCGCCGACCAATCGAGCTCGTAGGCCCAGCGCTGACCTTCTTCGAAGCGCAGCCGGGGGGCTGAACCAGGCCCAGCCTCGAGGGCGCTGAAGGAGAACAAGAGCGCCGCTCCGAGGAGCGCAGCGCAGACACCACCGACGATGAAAGAGGGACGAAGTGACATGCTTTCAAGACGCTCGAGGCGGCAAATCTTCCCGCGGGAATCGGGCCACGAAAAAACGGCGCGCAGGCCCGAGAAACAGGCCTGCGCGCCGCTGAGAAGGAGCCTTGCTGGCCCTCTACCGCGAGGGTTCCATCAATTCGGAGCCTTGATGCTTTCGGGCATCTGCGAGAGCTGCAGCGCGACGGTCGGCGTGCGGAACACGGGGAACCTTGCGACGTAGCCTGGCCACGAGACGAGCTTGAACGAGGCGACTTTCATGAACAGGGCCTCGATGTAGAGGTTGATCTGCCCCTTCATGGTCGTCAGCACGAGGTCGAGCTGGGCGTTGAAGATGATCGACAACGCGTTACCATTCTGCGGGTCAGGACCGATGTGAACTTCAGCCATGAGCGGCAACGAGAGACCGATCAACGTCAACTCGACTTGCAGACCCACTCCGACGAGGCCGGCGAGGCTGGCATCAGCGTCTGCCCACGCCCCGAGGTCGGCGGAAGGCGTGAAGCGCGCCGTCACCCGGTAGAGCGGGTTACCTGGTTCACACGAACCGATCTTCGCCGACTCGGCGATGAAGCTCAGCGTCGACGAGTAGTTGTACGAGACGCCCGCGGTCACCGTGATGGTCACCGGTCCGGCCTGGAAGGGCATCATGAGCAGCTGAATCCTCTCGCCGCCCCTGGTGTTCGCCGCTGCGGCCAGCTCGGGGGGCGTGAGGTTACCGGTAAGCGTGAGGGGCGCATCGCCCGTGTCGAAGAATTCGACGCCGACCACGTACAGGTGCGCCTGACCGTACGCCATGCCGTCATCGGCTTCGTTGGCAGTCACGATGGCCACCGCATCGATGATGCTGAAGTCTTTGGTGAAGAGGGTGGCGTTCGCCTTGAAGTCGGCAGTGGCCGAACCACCCATGCGGCAGATCTGCTTGTTCGCGTCGCGCTTCTTCACGTCTGCGTGCCAGCCCAGGTCGTACGAGTAGCCGCCGCCGAAGACTGAGCCGCCAATTTTGCTCTCATCCGACTTCATGGTGCCGAAGTCATCCGTGCCCTTGAGCGGCACGCTGCGCAGCAACACCTTGAACGCAGTCTCGCGTGCATCGAGCGTTGCGCGGAACGTGCCGAGTTGGCTGCGCTGGCTGGGCGTCAGGCCGTACAACAGAGCGTTGTTCGCGCCCAGGGCGATGCCGGTGTCGGTGACCTTGCCGCCCCCCGTCCATCGTTTGCAGTACTGGTACTCGACTTCTTTCGCTGCCGCGCCGTAAGCCATGTTTCGGGTCACGAAGCGGTCGACGAAGTCGTCCGGGCTCGAGTCACACTTCGACGAATATCGGTCGAGGCAGCTGGGCTTGCCCTGCAGGTTTCGGTTCCATTCGTTGAGCAGCACGTTGGTCATTTCACAGACCTCGACCCAGACGGTGTCGGTCTTGAAATAGTCGTCCTTGAGCAGGGCCGCGGGCTGAATGACGCCGCGCGTCGCCAGGCGAGAGGGCACGCGGCAGTCGAGACGCAGACCCGTCGATGAAGAATCGATTCGCGGGGGGTTGATGGTCCACGTGCGGTCGATCATCCACTTCAGGTTGCCCTGGAAGATGCTTGCCGCCGGGTCGACGTGCGGAACGTTGTCCTGCCACAGGCCGGTCACCGCCACCGGGACACCCGAGCCCGAGGGCGCGGGCGCGGGCAGGGGCGCCATGAGCGTGTGCATGGCGGGGAGCTGGAACGGGTTGTTCGCCAGCGACAATGACACCTGGCTCTGTTGCAGCTGCGTCGCGTTGAGGCCGATCTGCGTCAGCATCGAAGGCGGCGTGGTGAACGCGTACGGCGAGATGTTCGAGTACATCGCGCGGCTTTCGAACGGGTCGCTCTCCCACAGCTTGAAGTCGCCAGGGTGGGTCTTGCCGACCGCGTTGATGGTCTCGCGGTTACAGCCGCCGACGTACATGGCGTTCGCATAAAGACACTTCATCGCATCCGTGCCGCGCTCGAAGGCGCCGATGACGGCCGCGTTGCGCTTGCGGTATTCGCGTGTCTCGCCGCCGGTCAGCACGTTGCGCTGGTTCATCACCTGGTGAAACTCCCACTCATCGGCGAAGCCCTGGTGAACGCCGGCGCTGTCCTGGTACCAGGCGCCGTTCGTCTTCGAGTTGATGCCCATCGTGTAGAACGAGCCGGCCCGGCTGACCTCGTCGAGCAGCGCATGCACCTGCTGTCCCTTGAGCACGCTGACGTTCGAGAAAGCGTTGATCAACGCGGGCGTGAAGATCTGCTCGGTGCCCGCATAGAAGCTGTTCTTGGGCAGGCTGAAGAGCTGGTACCCATTTGAGAACGGGTTCGCTTCGAAGTCTTCGATCTGTTTGCTCGCGCGCAGCTGCTCGAGGCGATTGCCCGGCCCGACCCCGATCGCTACGTCTTCGGAGTTCTTGAAGGAGCGACGGGCGATGCCTGGCGCGCTCGCGGGCGTGGTGGCCGTCAGGCCATTGAGCGAGACACCCACCTTGCAGCGGCTGTCGTCCTTGCAGGCGTTGATGCCGTCGACCCAGCGCTCCACGTCGTAGAAGGAGCGGTAGACGTAGCTCTCGCAGCTGTCGATGCTGCCGAACTTGCTGCCGCCCGGTCGCACGTAGGACAGCGGGTGGGTGAGGCTCTTCCAGGCGTCGGCGGCGGCGGCGAGCTCGTGGCCGGCCCAGGTGGTGGTGCCTGGCGTGGGGTTGAGGGGCGGCGTGGTGGGAGGCGGCATCGACGGCATGAACTGATCCGTCACGCGGTTGAAGGCCTTGTCGGTCATCGTGCCCTGTTGATTTGCGGCAGACCAATTGGCGCGCCACTGGTCGGCGAGGCTCAGCCCACCACCCACGGAAACGAGGCACGGGTTGTTGACGGTGTCGGTCTGGGAGATCGAACCGAACAACGGGCCGCAGCGGGCGACCCACGAGACATTATTGCAGGTCGCGCCTGAAGGCCCCGGGCAATCGAGAGTGGGCGCAGGACCTGGGGGAACAATAGCTGCCCACGAGGCGCAGCTGACCAGAAGAGAGAGCAGCAACTGCGGAAGCCCTCTTGATGAGTGGAGACGATTCAGGGATTTCACGGTGTCCTTGGGGCAAATGCCGACTGCGGGTGTGCCCTTGAGACGCGCCCCTCATTTCTTCTTCCCGAAGCGCGGGTGCGCCCTCTTCAGGAGCGTGCGGTCGAGCGTGCGCGCACGCGGTGCGCAGGGGTTGCCCCCACTGCCTTCGCACCCTTAGGAGACCGAAATGGCGGCACGGACCCTGCTCATGGGTGCCGCCATGCACACTGCGCTGACCGAAGAGACCGTCTCGAACCTTCCCTCGCACCTGAGCGCCCTGCGAGCCGCGGCGCTGCGGTTGTCGAAGAACGAGGCCGAGGCCGACGACCTGCTGCAGGACACCCTGGAGCGAGCGCTCGGGGCGATGCAGACTTTTCGACCCGGCGCCAACGAGCGCGCGTGGTTGATGTCGATCTTGAACAACCTCTTTTTCGATCGCTGCCGCCGCCAGGCGCGTCAGGGCACGCGCGTCGAGCTCGAGGCCGACGGCCTGGCCGAGGCCCCGCGAGATCCCGAAGCGCCCTGGGCCCGCCTCTGCTCCACGGAGATCGGCCGCGCCATCGATCGGCTCGATCCTCTCTTTCGCGAGCCGTACCAGCGCCACGCCGCGGGCGAGTCGTACGAAGAGATCTCTGCCGCGCTCCGGATTCCCCGCGCGACGGTGGGCACCCGGTTGCTGCGTGCGCGCAGGCAGTTGCGCCGGCTGCTCGTCACCTGTCTGTGAAATTCACCCCCACCTGGAACACACCCATGACCGCCACTCTCATTCGCAGCAACTTTCAATTCGTCATCGAAGCCGCTCCCGATCTCACCGAGCGCTTCTACGCCGTGCTTTTCGAGCGTTCACCGCACCTGCGCGCCTTGTTCGGCCGCCGATCCGAGAAGGCGCAGGCCGACATGCTGGCGGGTGCTCTCATCGCGGTGATCGATCACCTGGAAGACCCGGTGTGGCTGGCCACCACGCTCGCGCCGCTGGGCGACAAGCACCGCACCTACGGTGTCACCGACGAGATGTACGGCCTGGTGGCGGGCGCGTTGATCAGCACGCTCGC
>JAYTAT010000213.1:0-5023 GCA_043737315.1 Archangium sp. | reverse complement strand
GGCTGGGCAGGGCGAGGGTCTTTCACCGATACTCCGCGCCATGACTGTCAAAGGCATCCGGGCGGCGCTGGTGCAGGCGAAGAAAGACGGCAAGGTCGACGTGGCCGAGGTCGACACCATCATCCTCAAGGCGCGCAGCGGCTGGGGCCTCGACACCACCGAACGGGCCGAGCTGGTGAAGATGGCCGACAGCTTCGATGACCCGGCCAAACAGCGGCTGCTCTCGCACCTCTCGGCCATGGGCCAGAAGAACGCCTGGGTGAACGTCGAGGCAGGGGGCCTGACCTCAGTCAAAGGCCGTTACGCGAACTACGCGGTCGGCGTGCCGGGGCTCTCGGCGAAGCTGGGGCTGTTCGACAACTGCTTCTCGATGAAGGGCACCGCCACGGCCGACGGCCTGATGAAGGTGGCCATCGAAGGGCAGAGCGTCTCGGTGCAGGTCAAGAAGGGCGAGACCGCGTCGCAGGTGCTGGAAAAGGTGAAGAAGGCGCTGCCCTCGCAGGTGACGGGGGTGCTCCTCACGGGTGACGTGCAGCCGTTCGATGGGGCTTCATTTACGGGCACCGCCGCGGCCGCGACGGACACCGCCGCGCACCTGATGCTCTACAAGCCGGCTTCCCTGGGGCTTGCGCCCGGTGAGTTGCCGCTCAAGGTGGTGGTGACCGGGTACGGCGCGTTCATGGGCATCACCGACAACCCCTCGGCGAACATGGCGCAGAAGCTGGCCGAGGCCGGCGTGAAGGGCGGCATCGTGGAGTATCGCCGCCTCGACGTGACCACCGACGCCGTCGACGCCTTCGTGGCCGAGATGCGGCGCTCGCCACCCGACGTCATCCTCTCGATGGGCGTCACGCACGGGCAGGCGCAGGTCGAAGAGCGGCCCGAGAATCTTCTGGGGGCTTCGACCGACGGCAACAACCGGCAGATGACGGAGCGTGCAGTGCGTACGGGCGGGGCGAAGGAGCTTTCGACCGACCTGCCCGTCGGCACCATCGACGACGCGCTCACCGCCTTCGGCGATCGACGGGTGGTGGGCACCAGCAAGAGCGACCCCGCCTACGCGCCCGACCGCAGCGCCTACCTGTGCAACTACCTCGGCTACAACCTGGCCACCGAGTTTGCGGGCACCCCGAAGACCACGGCCGGCTTCATGCACATCAGCCCTCAGACGCCCGCCGACCAGATGCACGCGGTGCTCGAGGCCGTCACCGCGCGGCAGCTCGACTGGCGGCGTGATCAGCAGCCGGGCAGCTGAGCTGGGAAGCAGTTAAGACAGCCCTCGTGAAGACGACCGCCGCCCCCGCGAACGCGTGGGAGATTCGCATGAATTGGGGCGACCGCGCCCTGGAGGCCGAGGTCGTCGACGGCCGTGGCCGCAAGACGCTCTCGTTGGGCGAACGGGCTGAAGACGACTTCGTCATCGGCGGCGGCGCGCGGCTGCACTTCGCGTGGAGTGAAGCAGGCCTCAAGGTGAGCTTCTCCACCGGCGTGGGTGGCACCGCTTCGCTCAACGGTGATGCGCCGGTGCCGCTGGGCCAGCTGGTCGACCGCGGCGCCGTGAAAGAAGCTGGCGGCACGTACGACGTCACCTTGAGCGGCACCGATTCGTTGCTGCTGCAGGTCAGTGGTCAGGTCATCGAAGTGCGGAAGGCTCGGGGGCGCATCGCCCGGCTGCGCATCGACCTGTGGGCCACGGCCGCGTTGGTCATGAGCCTGTTCCTGCTGGCTTTGTGGCTCGCCTCGACCATCTTGCCGATGCAAGGGCTCAACCTGATACCGAAGTAGGTGCGAGCACCTGGCGCCGTTGTGACGGAACGAAACAGGTTCGGAAAACAATGCACTGCCCGCTCGTACGCAGTGGCTCACCACGCAGGGCGATGATTTGTCCCAAACGGACATGCAGCGGATCGACCTGAAGGCTTCAGCGACCTGACTTCGCCTGAGCTCGCGCCTTCACCGCCGCGTCGCGCACACGCTCTACGAGTGCGCGGGCCTGACCGAAGATCCGACCGGCCACTTCGCTCTTTTCAGCGAGCCGTTCGTTGAGAACCTCAACCACGTCGACGGGCGCGGGCGCCTGCAGGCCGGCGTCGAGCGAGCCAATCGTGCGCAGCGGGCGGGCGCGCATCGTCTCCAACAAGGCGGAGGCCGAGCTGGTCACGGTGCGAGGCGAATCGAGCGTGGGCGCAGACGCGTTCCACGCAGGTGGGAAGATCGCCGCCAGCCGGCAGAACAGCATCGCTTCACCCAGCTCGAGGCCGGTGGCGAAGCTCAGCGGGAAAGTGCCGATGCGTTCACGATCCACCACGTACCGGCCCCGCTGCACGGCGCCCGCGTCGAGCCAGCGCTTGAGCTCGAAGCGGCGGCCCAGATCGATGGGCGGCGACGACAACGCCCACGCTTCGATGCCCGCCTTGAGCCGCTCGACCAGCGCCGAGACGTGCGAACGCTCGAGCAGCTCACCCGCCTCGAGGCAACACACGTACTGACCCCGCGCGCGGGCAAGCCCGAAGTTGGTGCGCTCGAGCGCATCGGCCGGCGCCTGCCCCACGAGCACGAGGGTCAACCCCGCCCTGCCCTTCGCCGACTTCGCGAGCTCTTCCAGGCGCTGCTCGGGCAACGGCGAGATGACCATCAACTCGAGCGGAGACTGCAGCTGGCCCGAAGCCGAACGGATGGTGCCTTCGAGCGCAGCCGCGTCTTCGCCACCCGAGACGATCACCGTGGTGAGGCCCTCGGTGCGTTCAGGCGGCGAGGCCTCGGCTCCACGTTTGGCCACCAGCAACACGCGATCAGCCGCGGCATCGGGGTTGAACTGCTCGAACAGCTGCCGCAGCGCCGCTTCCGTATCGGCCGGGAGCCCTGAGTCGACGTGCGCCGTCACCACCACGTCGCGCGTGCTCACCACGAAGCCGGCCTCGCGCAGCCAGGCGCGTACGTCACGTTCACTCGACGTCGGCGCCGGGCTGACACCCAGCAGCGCGCGCAGGAGCACGGAAGAAGCGCTCGCGTTGGCAAAGCAGAACACCAGCTCAGCGCCGGGGGCCGCCTGGGCCAGCCGGGTGAAGCCCGCTGCGCCTTCCGAAGCGAAGCCATCGAAGGCCACCACCACGTCAGGGTGAAACCCAGTCACCGCGTCGAGCGAGTCGGGGTCGACCAGCACGGTGCAGCCGTTCTGCTCGAGTGAAGTCTTGAGTGCATCGTCGGCCGCGAGCAGGGCCACCTTGCGACGCAACCCTGCGCGGCGGGTGACCAGCGTGCGCAGGTCGCCGACGGTCTGC
Source organism: Archangium sp. (assembly GCA_043737315.1). Lineage (GTDB taxonomy): Bacteria > Myxococcota > Myxococcia > Myxococcales > Myxococcaceae > Archangium_A. The sequence continues at coordinate 1,742 of JAYTAT010000213.1, read as the reverse complement.
CCGTTCATCTGGCCCTCAAGCCGGCTATCCGGCTTCACTTCTTCCTGCCGGCCAGCTCAGCGGCGAGCGCCGCGCGGTACTGCTTGCCCACCTGCCCCATCACGAGGTTGCGCGGGAGGAAACGGAAGGCGAACAGCCCCATGCGATTCATGAAGCCCTGCACGTAGAGTGGCTGCCGGCTCTCGAGCGCGGCGAGGGCCTCGAGCGCGACGGCCTCGACGGGGGCGAGCCAGCGGCGCAGCTTCTCGAAACGATCGCCCGAGGTCATCTCGGTGGCGATGCCGCCGGGGGCGAAGACGGTCACGCTGATGTTGCTGCCACGCAGCTCGTGCGCGAGCGCGGTACCGAACGCGGTGAGGAACGCCTTGGTGCCCGAGTAGGCCGCCTGGAAAGGCACCGGCATCAGCCCGGCCATCGAGGTCACCAGCATGATGCGCGCCGGGGCATCGGTGGCCTGGAAGTGTTTCACCAGCTCGCTGGTCAAGCGCGTGGTGCCGATGACGTTGGTGCGGAGCATCGCGTCGAAGGCGCTCCACTCGAGCTCGTGGTGGTGACCGAAGTGCGTGACGCCCGCGTTGAGGATCACCGCGGCCAGCGGCAGGGTCTTGGCGACCTCGAGCATGCGCTCGACGTCTTCGGTGCGGCTCATGTCGGCGGCCAGCACCCTCACCTCGACGGAGGCGGCGCGCAGCTCGATCGCCAGCGTCTCGAGGCGATCGGCCCGTCGCGCGGTGATGAGCAGGTTTGCCCCCCGCTTCGAGAGCATCTTGCACAGCTCGAGACCCAGACCCGAAGAGGCGCCCGTCACCCAGACCCACTGTCCTTTGAGATTCATGTCACAGGCTCCAGCGCAGCTGCGGCCGCAAGGGCCCCACGCCATCGGTCGGCGCCACGTGCAGCGCGACGCGGAAAGGGTTTCTGACCTGCTCATCGTCGCCCGCCGCCGAGAGGAGCAGCTCGTAGACGCCGCCCCCCAGCCCCAGCCGCGCCAACTCGACGCGCGCGGTGCCCGTGCCCGACAGCTCGCCGCCGAGCCAACCGGTGCTCAGGAGCAGCCGCCCATCGGAGGCGATCAGGTCGAGCCCGAACTTCACCTTCGCCTTTTCACGCACCGACCAGTCGACCTCGATGGTGAGCGGCGCGTCGGATTGAAAGGCCTGCGGCGCGCTGCCCTTGCCGTCTTTCAAACGCACGGCCGACACGCTGCCCACGGGGATCTTCTCTTCGACCTGCACCCTCGACGGCAACGCGAGCCCTGGCTGATCGAGCGCGGAGTGACCGGTCTTCTGGCCTTCGTTCTCGGCCGCGGCCACAGCGCGGCGGTACTCGTTCACCACGTCGGCTGGGTTGCCGTACATGCGCACCCGCCCCCCATCGATCCACGCGGCGGCGCTGCACCAGTTCTGCACGGTGCCGAGGTCGTGGGTGACGAGCACGATGGTCTTCCCGCTGGTGCGGAACTCGTTCATTTTCTTCTGCGACTTGCGGCTGAAGTGTTCGTCGCCCACCGCGAGGATCTCGTCGACGATCAACACGTCGGGATCCACGTGGGTGGCCACCGCGAACGCGAGGCGCATGAACATGCCGCTCGAGTAGGTGCGCACCGGCTCGTCGATGAAGTCACCCAACTCGGCGAACTCGATGATGCCGGGCATGCGATCCTTCACCTCGCCGCGGCTCATGCCCAGGATGATGCCGTTGATGAGGATGTTCTCGCGGCCGGTGAAGTCGGGGTGAAAGCC
>JAYTAT010000212.1:0-12216 GCA_043737315.1 Archangium sp. | reverse complement strand
CGGAGCGGTAGCCAAACGGCAGTCGCCCGGCGGACCGAAGCCCCTGCTCGCGACGGCTGCCATGCGCCTCCCGGAGGCGCTCGGAAATAATCGAGTGCTCGAATTCCGCGAAGGTGCCTAGCACGCTGAGCTGGAGCCGCGTCATGGCGCCACCCATCGACGCGAGGGCGCCGTCGACGAAGGAGACTTCGACGTCGAAGTGCTCGAAGAAGTTGAGGAGCTGCACCAGGTCCACCAGCTTGCGCGACAGGCGGTCGACCCGGTGCACCACCACGTGGTTGACATCGCCGGCCTCGACGGCCAGCAGGAGCTCGAAGAGCCCATCCCGGTCCATCGTCGCGCCGCTCTCGCCCTCGTCGTCGAAGCGCTCGACGAAGCGCCAGCCCGCCGCGGCACGCTGGTCGATGAAGGCCAGGCAGCGCTGCGCCTGCAGCTCGCACGACGAGAGCATTGGGTCGACGCCCGCGCGCGCCACCGACTGCCGCGTGTAGATGGCGCAGCGAACGGTCTCGCGGGTTGGAGGGCGACGACGGGGAGCCACGAAGAAGATGAATGTAGCTGATGCATGTTGTCTCCAGAGCCGGAACCGCGCGGCTTTGGGGACACCACCTCTGGTGGCTGGGTGCATCCAGTCGATTCGAACATGCAGGAGAAACGCGCCCTGCTGGCCCGACATGGGACAGCTCCGCTCGGAATTCGGTCAGCGGCGTGGAACCCCTCGAAACCCCGGACCGTTGCGCCGCGCCCCTGCGTGACTTATAAGTTACGCAGGAGGTCATCCATGGCTCGCCGTCCGAAGACCAGCTTCGACAAGTACTTCGCCACCCAGATGAAGGACGCCGAGTTCAAGCGCGAGTACGAGAGCGCCCGCCGGGAGATCGACTCGGTCGATGCTTTCGTTCGTGCGCTCGATGCGCGGCGGGAGGAAGCGGGGATCACGAAGGCCGACCTCGCCAAGCGCGTGGGCATGAGCCCGGAGGTGGTACGCCGGCTCTTCACGGCGAGCGACCCCAACCCCACCCTGGACACCGTCGTGCGCCTGGCGGTCGCGCTCGACTGCAACCTCGGGCTGGAGCCACGAGTGGGTCGTCGAACGCGGAAGCTCGCGGCGCGAGAAGTTCGCGGCTGAGGTCAGGCGACAGACCGAGGGGTCCGCTTGAAGTACTCGAGCCCGAGAGCGCGGACCTGCTCGTAGTCCTTGTTGGTGAAGGTCGTCTTGAAGGCTTTGCGCGTCCCCGTGATGATCACGAGGCTTGGCCCGCCGAGGCCGACGCTGGCGCCTTCGCGTTCCAGAACGCAGAAGGGTCTGAAGTGCTCTCGGTTCTCACCATCGGTGCGGGCCTCGTAGAACCCACTCATGTTGCCGTGCATGGCCTCCCACTTCCCTCCTCCGCTGAACATGGGAGGCGGCGCGTCCGCGACGGCGGTGATGATGGCGAGCAACTTTGCGCGAACCGACTTCGGGCAGTCATCGAGGAACTCGCGACCCGGTACCGACCGCGCAGGGTCGTCGTCAACGTGGCGCTTGAAGAAGTGGATGAGCCAGGGTCCCTTCCCTTCGGCGCTTCGGCCTTGGGCTTCTTCTTGCTCACGACGAGTTGGAATGTAGCTGATGCCATCGCCCGAAACGCGCGGCATCAACCGCGGTCATTTCGCGAGCTTCCTGAGCGTCTCCTCGTGCGTCGCCATCATGCGAGTCGTCGACTGGCGCATGCGTTCCTTCTTGCTGAGCTTCACGGGGCGAATGATGAGCGCCTCGCCGTCGGTCTTGATCTCGAGCGAGGTGTCCTTGGTGATGTCGAGCAGCTCGAGGATCGGGCGCTCGATGATGAGGGCGAGACTGTTGCCGACGGCGGAGAGCTTCTTGATCATGGGGCCGAGTTATACGACCGTACGAACAGAAGCATAACGGACGATTCAGCTCCGCCAAGGCATCCAATCGGCAGCGGTTAACAGGTGAAGGTCACAAATCGCCGGAACGAGCACCCGAAAAGACGCAGTGATTTCAGCCACTTGGATGTGCTTCTGTTAATCTCCGGGGCGAAACGTGGGCGGACGATTTTTGAGCAACTGAAGAGCGTCTGCCAACCGGCAGGCGCTTTTTGTTAACTGCTGGTCGGCGTTCTTCCCCGAGGGAGGCGCTCTCTGCGGGTCGCCCGCAGAGAATTCCGGTGAGTTCGTCGGGGCCGTTTTGGACAGCGCGACTCTCGGTTCTCCGTCCCGCGCAGAGAGTCCGGAGATCGGCGTTTAACAGCTTCTGCTAAACGCTAAACGTTGGGGCGCTGGAACCCATCGGAATCACGAGTGGTTCGCAGGTCGCTTCGTTCAGGGTCGTAAGTCGCTGACTACGAACTGCAGCACCTCGGGGGCCTGGTCGTTCTGTCCGAGAGAACGAAGAGCGTGGCGTCGCCTCGCAGCCACGCGTGGCTCCATTCAGTTCGTCCCCCACTGTTACGCAGACGAGGCCGGCGCGGACACCGTGGCTGCCTTCACCGGGCGCACCAGCTCGACCATCGCAGTGTTGAATTTGTCTGCCTCATCGACGAATGGCTCGTGGCCCGACTGCTCCAACCACACCAACTTCTTCGACGGCGCGGTCAGCGCCTCGAAGTAGGCCACGCTCGTCTCCGGGGGCACCCAACGATCGCGCCGCCCGAGGAAGAAGAAGATCGGCACCTGGAGCTTTGGCGCGAGCCTCATCAGGTTCAGCCGCGAAACCTCGGGCCACATGGCGTCGAGCGACGACCGGAAGCCCCGCGCGACGTTCGGCAGATCGAAGATCGACGACTCTGGTCGGCCGAGAACGACGCGGGCCATGTTCCACAAGGCGCGTGCCCCAACTGGCCCTCAAAGCGCTGGAGGTAAGAGCGCACCTTCCACAACTGTTGGGCCGTGTGCGGAGGCGGGCCGATCGCCCTTAGCCGCGCGAGCGCCGAGGCGTCGCGCAGGCGGTGCGCCTCGCCAAGGACGAACGCGTACGAGGCCGCCTCGCTGGCCGGCCAGTCGCCGATCTGCCCGCTGCCGACGTACGCCGAGACCTTTCGAGGGAACCGCGCGGCGTAAAGCACCCCAAGCGCCGAGCCCCAGGAGTGCCCGAAGATCGTCACGGTGCGCTTCCCCAAGCGCTTGCACACCGCGTCGACCAGCTCGTCGAGATCGGCCAGGAACTGCTCGACCGTCATGGAGGACCGGGCGATCGCTGAGTCGAAAGACTTGCCGGTGCCGCGCTGGTCCCAGTTGACCACCGTAAAGGCCTTCTCAAGCGGCGCGTTGAACCGGCGGAAGAAGCGCATCTCGCTCATGCCGGGGCCGCCGTGGAGCAGGACCAGCGGTGGGTTGTCGAGCCGCTCGCCCCGCATCATCACCCACTGATCGATGCCTCCGAGGCGGAGATACTCGATCTCCGCGATGCTGTTCGGAAGCACATCGCCTCGCGACGTTCGGAAGCTCGGCGTGGTGCCCAGGTGTTTCATGCGCTGACCGGTTGCATGCGCCGACGCAAGCCTCGACTGCCGACCGGTGCACCGCGCGCCATCAGGTCGAGGAAATGCTCCGCATGCCAGATCGACTTCCGGGCCGATGGCGACCAGCGGGGCGCGAAGAGGTCGAAGGCATGGTCGATGCGAGGCAGCAGCAGCAGCGCCATCTGCGCACCCGCCTGCCGCATCTTGTCGCGCAGCGACTCGGCCGAAGCCCGGGGAACGATGATGTGGATGGTGCCCTCCAGAATCCAGTCGAGACGGTCGCTGCCGCTCATCTTCCGAAACCCGACGCGGTGGGCAGTCGGGCCCAGCAGGCGCACCAGCAGCGACGGCGTCGGAGCATTCCAGTCAGGCCGAATCGGGAACTTTGCCGCCAGAACGTCGTTTTTGAAGTGGAAGTAGCAAGCCTGCGAATCGACCGGCCCGTACCAGGCGAGCACGCCTCGCACCGACGTATCGATCTGTCGTCGCTCGACGCCGGTGCCCGTGAACATATCTGGCGGGGTCAACTTCGCGTTCCCCTCGGTGTAGGCGGCGAGGAGCGCGAGGTGCGCTCCGGCGGACCCGCCGCCGATGACGATGCGGTCCGGTTTCACGCCAAGCGGCTCTCCGTGTGCCTTCATCCACGCGACGCTGCGGCGCACGTCGCCCACCATTCCTTCGATGTCTGTCTCTGGAAAGAGCCGATAGGCGACGTACATGACCACGTGGCCCTGGGCCGCCAGGCGACCAAACAGCGCGCGCGTGCCGATGTCCTTGTCGAAGACAACCCATGAGCTCCCGTGGAAGTAGATGAACGCCAACCCTGACGGCAGAACACCGGCCGGGGGTTGCCAGAGATCGCACAGGAGCGGTCGCGTGCGCCCTGGAGGCGTAGAGAAGGCAACGTCTCTCTGCACTCGAGCCTGAGGGACTCCGCCGAGCCGCAGCCCCCACGGCCGTCGGAGCATGTTGGGCCCCGGGCCTTGCTCCGGAAGTGAATTCAGAGACCACCCCAACTCGGCCAGCACGTCGGGCGCGAACCAGATCCGCACCACGGGAATGGCGGCCACGATGGCCACCGCCGCAAACGCCAACGCCACGGGCAACGAGCCGGCGAGGGCCCCAAGCACGCCGCCGAGTACCCCGACGAGAGCGACTTCCAGCGAGAACGCAGAAGCAATGAGCCGATGGAGAAGCGCGGCCATGCCAGGGAACGTCACTCACGTCAGGCTTGTCCACAGCAAGAGCAGGCCGGCGACGGTCAGGGCAGCGACAGTCACGACGAACCTTCGGCGTGATCAACTTTGCGTGTCTTTGCAGGAGGGGTGCTCAACAACGCAGCATGCATTTCATCCGCGAGCCTCGTCGCCAGCGCGTCGATGGCTCCCCAGTCGGTGAACTCGTAGTCCTTCGACGTGTCGGTGGGCAGGCCATCGGTTTTCGAGGCGTGCTTCATCACCCAGCGGACGAGCGGGTTGTAGTGCGTGTAGACCAGCGCGCCCGCGACGGGCACCACGCGCGCAGGGTGCCACCCCGTTGCCTCTGCGAAGGCTCGCAGCTGATCGGCGACGTGCTGGGCGCCGGCGGCTCGTGCTTCAGGAGTCGCCCCTTGTTCAGCCGCGCTCTCAGAGCTGCACACCGAGAGGAACGCAGCCGGCATCGCATCGAGCGCTGGACGGTGCGAGCGAACGAACTCCACGAGCTCCGCCTCGTGCTTCCCGACGTGCACCGAGCCGACGATGACGACGGCCTCACTCCGCGCGAACGCCGCCACGGACTCCACATCTTTCACGTCGTGGATTGACACCTCGATGCCTCGAGTGAGCAACGCAGCATGGATGTGCTCCGCCACCTTGCGTGCCTGACCTTCGCGCGTCGCATAAAGCACTTCCATCCGTTGCATGAGGCCTCCGTGTTCTTCGTGGCTGCAATCAACGAGCCTTGACGCCGATCACCTGGCCTGGAGGAGCGGCCCTTCGCGAAGGAGCTCTCGAAACCGGTCAGGTTCCTCGAACAGCGGGCTATGAGCCGAGTGGTCGAACCAGAAGAAGCCCTTCTCCGGTGCCTCGAGGCGGTCGAAGTACTCCTTGGCGAGCGCGGCGTTGCACGTGAAGTCGTAGACGCCCTCGAAGAAGTACACCGGCACCTCGAGGCGGGGAACCTCGGTCCTCAGGTCGCGGCGCAACATCTCAGCCCACACCACGCTGACGCCGCTGCGCGCCTTGGCCGCCCACAGGTCGACCTTCTCGTGAAGGGTGTACTCCGGGAACGTCAGCGACGGGAGCAGCAGCCCAGTCACCACCGAGTGCATGTCGTGCATCGTGCCAACGCCCATGGCGTGCATCATCGGGTCGCGGAGCGCCAGCCAGGCTGGTGACACTCCGCCGCCAATCGTGACCGGCGCGGCCTCAAGGCGACGCTGCGCCGCCTGATCACCATCGAGACGCGCGCGCTCGAGCAGGAAGGCATGGGCGCGGACCTCCGACTCAAGCTGATCGACCACCTGTGCAACGCCAAAGTACGCGTAGAAGCGTTCAGGCGCCCGGGCCGCCGCCGCGAGGCCGATGAAGCTGCCCCCCGAATGGCCCATCAAGAAAACCTTCTCGACCCCGAACCTGGCGCGCAGCAGGTCGGCCATCGCGATGGTGTCTGACACCAACTGCTCGACCGTCACCGGCTGGCTCGCCGCTGCCGACGAGAGGCCGGCGCCGCGCTGCTCCCACCACACCACAGTGAAGTCCTGTTCGAGGCCGGTGGGGTGCGTGGCGTCGAGGAAGTAGTCGGGCATGCCGCCGTGCACGTAGAGCAGCACCGGGTTTCGTGAGTCGCGGCTCTTGATGAAGAGGCCCTGGCGCGTGCCGTTGACCTCGAGGAACAGCTTCTGCGACAGGCTCCCTGGCACCACCTTGCCTGCAGCGTCGAGGATGGGCCGAGGTCGACCCGGGCTGAGGAGGAAGCCCGCCAGCACCAGCGCGGCCCCCAACCCCATCAGCGTTCCAACGAGCATCCGCAGCCCCCTCAAGCGCTCAGGTCGCAACGTGAGGCCCGAAGCGGGCTGGAAGCGGGGACGGAGCATTCATCTCCGTCGAAAGAGTCGGCGCTCGAAGCTGAAGCGCGACCCAACCAGTCGGCACGGCGAACGTCAGCCCGGCGAGCAGGCCGAACGCTGCGGCTGACACCACGATGAGCAGCGCTGGCGTTGACGCATCAGGCAGGCTGGCGCCCAGTAGGTCGAGTGGCAACGCGACTGCCCAACCCAGCATCGATGCAACCACCCAGCGATGCGCTGCGCTCACGTGTCGTCGCAACACGAGCCACTGCGCTCCACCGATGAGCAGGCCGCCGACCGCGCCGCCGGCGACACCGACGACGAGCATCACTCCCGTCGAGGGCGGCAACGATTGCGCGGCACCCGGTGCACTCGAGACGAGAAAGGTCGAAGGCGCCATTCCGATGGCCCACGCGAGCATCGCCGGCACCATCGTGCTGAGCGTGAAAGGCCCCAGCCCGAGCGTGGGCACCACTCGTTTCAGCATGCTGCTCTGGGCGAGACCGATGAACGCACCCTTGAGCGCACCGATGACGAGGAAGCTGCCGTAGACCAACGCCTTCATCGGCGCCGTCTGCGGATCCGGAAAGAATCGATTCAGCCCGATGGCTGCCACCGCAGCCAGGCCAATTCCTGCGACTTCGGCGAGGCCACAGCGCAACAGCCAGGCTCGCCAGAAGCCGCCGGCGCGCGGTCGAGACCGAACGAAGACAGCACCACGTGCGGTCGGCTGCTCCACCACCGTCACCAGCGCGGCGGCCAGGTCAATTCGACTACAGGCATCCATCAAGGTGATGACGCTGTCGGAAGCGAACTCGGCTCCACCGACCGAGGGTGGCGCATCGCTCAGCCGTGGTGGCCGCAGGATCGTCACCTCGAGCTCGCTGGCCAACAGCCGTTGCTCGAGCAGGCGCCGGTCGTCGAGCAGCGCTCGGGCGGACTTCAGACGGGACAGCCAGCGGTAGAAGACCCCGAGGAACTTGGGCTCGGCCTGCATTGCTCCTGTCACCACAGCGAGGCGCTTCACGCCCGTGGCGCGCATCGCCAGCAGCAGTACATCGGCGAGTTGGGAGTCTTGATCTTTCGCGCCTCCGGATGTCGGGCCGATGGCGCAAATGACGGCGTCGCAGCCGCGCACGGCCTCGATCACCGCATGCAGGTCGAGCGCCCCACCGAGCCTGACCTGGACGTCGCGAGGCGCTCCCCACGGCTTGCGCGTGAACGCCAGCACCTCGTGCCCACGAACTCTCGCCAGGGACACCACCGCCCGCCCCGTTCGACCCGCTGCGCCGAGCACCGCCAGCCTCATGGCCGAGTTCTCGAGTCGCAGCGCCGTGTCGTCGCCTGGAGAGTGCCCCACGGCGCGTCATGGGTCGCAGCGCTCGTGCCTTCGACGACCGCTTTCTCCGAGCACATCGGAGCCTTCATGAAGGTCATCGGAAATCTCCTGCATGGTTGAGGTGCATTCGCGGGGCCGCGACACGAGGCGCAACGGTTGCCTTTGGGTCGGGAGTCAGCGCGCTGCGCTGAACCGAAACAACCCTGAGACGAAATCGTCTCGCCCGGCGCATGCACTTGAGTTGGGCGAGCGCGCATCAGAACTTAAACAGGCCACGCACCACGGTTCGGTCGCGGGTCGCACCGGGCGTGGGCATGGTGTTGGCCGGGCGCACGGCGATGGGTCCGGGCAAGCCGTCCGACATGTCGGCAATCGATATCCGCACCGGCGCGTCGCCGACCTGCGTCAGCTCGAGCATGAAGCCATCGGCGGCGGGCGCAGATGCGTAGAACTTCAGCTTGCCCTCGGTGGTGCACTGCGCTCAGCCTCGCAAGGTGGGACATGGCCCGTTCGGCGGGGAAAACGCCGGCAGGCGCATCGGGTGATGCTCGCCGCGAAGCCCGAGGCAAAATAGGTCAGGAGTTGGCCAGGCGCTCGGCGTTCGCGCGGCCCAGGTAGAACTCGGAGTCCGGCTCGCGCGCTTGAATGCCAATCATCGAGAAGGCCATCTTCGTCATGTCCATGTCGTGCTGGTGCATCTTCATCGCCGGCTGCCGCGTGAAGCCACCGTTGCCGCCCACCAGCCACTGGTAACACTCCTGCATCGTCCAGTTGTAGGTGCCCGACATCACGGTCTGGTTGAACTGTTGGTCGAAGATGTTTCGCGCAGGGGCGAGCTTCCAGTACAGCTCCATCGCGGGCTTGAACTTCTTCTCGCGCAACAGCCGGAAGTAGTCGATCAGATAGGGTTGCTCGGGCGATTGAAACACCTCGTAGCAGCCGGCGCCCATCCACTGCTGGCCGTAGGCCATTACGGTGTTGGGTAGATAGCGCTCCACGGGATGGTTCATCAGCAGCAAGTCTCCCACCCGCGCGTGACACTCGGCGTAGAGCGCGAACTCGCCGGCCTTGATGGACACCACGTTCTCGATCTCTGGCACCTGCGGGAGGATGTCGAGCGGGTAGCCGCTGGGGTGCAGGCGCTCAAGGTTGAAGTGTGGGCTTGGGTAGATGACCACCGCCATGGTGGTGAGCACGCAGAGCTCGCGCGTTTTCGCGAGCACCTCTTCGCCAGTGAGCGGGTACCAGTTGGCAGGAAAGCCCAACAAGATGGCATCGCAGCCCGCCTTACCCGCGTGCTGGATCATTTCCGCCGCGCTCGCGAAGTTGTCAAAGAGGATGCTGGTCGACACCGCGATGCGCCCGCGCGCCGCAGCTGTCACCAACGACACGAAGCGCTTTTGCTCCTCGAACGTGAGGCCCGTCTCCGTCGCTACCAAGGTGGAAAAGAAGCCGTGCCGCACCGCCTGCTCGACGTCGTGGCGAATGCCCACCTCGTCGAGTTCCATCAGGTCCGGCGTGAACGACGGGATGGTGGTGTTCTCGACCCCCACCGAGTGTTGCTTGGCCCATTGCTTCCGCTCTGACTTCTTCATGGCGTACTCCAATCTCAACGACGTGGAACTGCGAGGCATACGGCTGCGGCGCGCTGCCTGCCAGGCCCGTCACCAATGACTGGGCTCTTGGTGCATCCCTTCGGCCACGTCCCTTGCCGCGCGCACCTGAGTTCGCGTCGCCGGTGAACCGTCGGCCTGCCGGCGAATGCCTGAGCCAGGCAGCTGTCCAGCTTGAGCCCCAGCGCCTCAGCACGGCCGGGCGGCCTTCGACTTCGCAGTTGCCCGAGCGCTTTCGAAGGTGGTGTCACGCGAGCACACCGAGGCGGTGCTGCACTTGGAGACAGTGGCGTATTGGCCTCAGCGCGACAACCAACGCGCCCGCGTCGCGGCCGCCATCGCCAGGCGCTCACGCGCTTGCCTGACGAGGCCGCCCTGCAGGGGCTCGCGTGGCACTCCGAGCACAGGGACGGCGATCGACGCGAACCGAACCACACCTTCTTCGTCGTGAATGAAGCCCAGCGGGATGACCTGCACGGAGACTCCGACGCCTCCGCTTTCGACAAAGGGAACACCTTCAGAGCCGCCGCTGTACGAAGCAGAGCCCCCGACCGGAATGATGGTCTGCGTCACCAGCTTGGTTGGCTCACCGAAGATCGGCTGCACACGACGCGTACTTGCGGTGACTTCCATCATCCTTTTGATCTGCTCGACGATCTCGGTGGGCTGGATGGCGTGGCCAGCTGCATCGACGAGGCCAAACTGTCGTAATGGAGGTCGAGGTCACCAGCCGGCATCGTTGAGGCTTGCATGAGCGCTCGCACTTCGCGGCACGGCCCCGCGGTGAAGGGGGTGGCTCGAGAGGTGCATTCAAGCACAGACGCGGCACCCATCGGCGTCGTGCCGATGGCCACACCTCCCAGGAGCTTCCCAAGGTTCTCCATGAAGACCGACTGCCAGCTGAAGACGAGATCGAAGACGAGCTGCGCTGGGAACCAAAGATTAACGCCGCACAGATTGGCGTCATCGTCGACAAGGGCGCCGTCACCTTGAATGGCGCCGTCGATGTCGACACCTACGCCGCCAATTGGGCCACTGAGGACGCCACCAAGCGGGTGTTCGACGTGCGTTCCGTAGCGCAGGGGTTGACGGTGAAGTTGCCCGGCGCGCACCAGCGCAACGACACCGACATCGCCGAGGCCATCGTCACTGCACTCACGTGGGACGTCTTCGTCCCCGACGGAGTGACTGCGCGCGTGCAGAAGGGCGAGGTCACCCTTGAGGGCACCGTACGGTGGACCTTTGAGCGCGAGGCCGCTGAGCGAGCAGCGCGGTACCTGACCGGCGTGACGAAGGTCTACAACTCCATCGCGCTTAAGCCCGAAGCTTCGGCCACGGCGCTGCAGCGGCAGGCCAACACCGACACCGACACCCACTCCATCACCATCGAGACCAACGGCGGCAAGGTGACGCTGGGTGGGCACGCCTCGTCGTGGACGTCGATCGAAGACGCCTCGAACGCGGCCTGGGCGGCGCCGGGCGTGACCGACGTCATCGACCAGAACAGATACCAGCCCTGATCCCGCGCGAGGCCGCCATGACTGACATCGAAGCAGGTCCCTCGCCGCAGCCTGGGCAGGTGCTGGAGTTGGCACGGGACGTTCCGGTGGCGACTGGTCGACGTATGAGCCGTCATCGTCATACACGCGATGACCTCGGAGCAGAGCGGCGTTCGGTGGAGCCGGTCGACGGACCGAATTGCCGTCATCGAGTTTCGATGCTGAACGCTGCTGAAATTCTCCAGGCCTGGGGCGCATCTCCAACGAAGCCTTTGGGTCAGCCGTCCTGTGGCACCTCGTCATCGGTTCGGCCTGCGCGGGGCTTTGGCTTGGGTGGTGCCCGTCGCCGCGTCTCGTGGGCGGGTTGCTCTGTCTACCGCTCGTATCGGTCAGCGGGTTCGCGGTCGCGTTTGGGAACCCCTTCAACGGCTCGTCGTTCGCCGTACTCGCGATTCTGCTGGGGTGGATGGCGTGGCACACACCCAGGACTGCAGTGATGAGCTCCGGACGGTGGACGACCGCGCTCGGCGGATTGCTGGCCGCCTTCGCGTGGTCGTACCCACACTTCCTCGTCGGACGGCCTGCGTTCGCGCATCTCGTTGGAGCGCCGCTCGGGCTCATCCCCTGTCCGACGTTGTCGCTGGTAACCGGTGTCGCTTTGATTGGCTACGGCCCGAACACGAAGGGATGGTCTCTCGTCCTCGCGGCTGCAAGCGCTGTTCGGCGCACTGCGCCTTGGCGTCGTCATCGACCTGGTGCTGCTCGCCGGTTCGATTGCAATTGGAGCGCGAGCGATCGCGAGGGACCAAAGGCCTGCGACGCGTGCGGTTCGGCTGTGAGCGTTCAGAACTCACGTTGATTGAGCCCGTGGTCGTTCTGACGTTCTCAGTGCTAGCTGAACCGAAACAGGCTGCCGATCAGGCCTCGGGTCCATGAGGCGGAATGTGTCGCCACCGACGTCGGGGTGATCCAGTTTCACCGACATCACCGAGATCCAGAGGACCAGAGGACCACTCGGTGGCGCGCGCGCGGTTCTTCGCCCAGACCGTCAGCGCATAGGTCGCGCAGGGCCATTGCGCTCGCGGTCAGCGGCGCGGGCGGGCTTGTCTCGCCGATCGAGTTCGCGTGCGCTGGCCGCGCTTCAGGTCTCGGGGTTTCGGAAGCCCTTTCCATCCATGATGAATCGCTCGGACCGCTCAGTCAGGCGCTCAGCGATCACCTGTGCGTTGAGCGCGTCTGGAAACACCTTCGG
>JAYTAT010000211.1:0-1966 GCA_043737315.1 Archangium sp. | reverse complement strand
CCCAGCGCGTGGGAGACAGCGAGCCGCTCGCCGAGAACCCCGCGTTGCAGGCCCCGCTCGACACGGCCGAGGTCGACATCGCGCTCGATGGCGTGAAGGCGCTGGGCATGGGCAAAGACGAGATCCCCGACATCCTCACCATCAGCTTTTCGGGTCACGATCGCATCGGGCACGGCTTTGGCCCCGACGCGCCCGAGGCGCTGCGCGAGTACCTGCACGTCGACCAAGAGATCGGCCGCCTGCTCACCGGTCTCGACACGCTGGTCGGCAAGGGCAAGTACGTGGTGGTGCTCTCGTCTGATCACGGCGTGTCTCCGGTGCCCGAGCTCGCGAAGGCGCGTGGTCTCGACGCGGGCCGGGTCGACCTCGGAGCGCTCAAGACGCTGCTCGATAAGGACCTCGACGATCAGCTCGGCCGTCAGGACTGGTTCGCCGGCGCCAAGACGCCGGGCTTGACCTTCACCGCTTCACTTCGCGCGAAGGCGCAGCCCGCAATCGAACGGCTCCGCAAACTCGCACGCACCCAGCCCGGCGTGCTCGACCTGCTGCCGATTGGAAAGCTCGAAGGCCCGCAAGGCCAGCTCTTCGCGCGCGGTGCGTTCGTCGGCCGCTCGCCTGATCTGATCGTGCTGACCCGGCCCTATTGGACCTACGGCGCGAACGACAAGACGGGGCACGCGAGCCCCTGGCTGTACGATCGCGCCGTGCCGCTCGTCTTCTTCGGCCCCAACGTGAAGAAGGGGCGGGGCGGCACCACCGAGCCCATCAACCTCGCTCCGACGATGTCTCGTTTGCTCACCATTCCCACGCCCGCGGCCGCACAAGGCCGCTCGCTCGACGAAGTCTTCCGCTGAAGGAGAACCATCATCATGTCGCTCGCCCTCGTGCTTTCTCTCGCGCTCGCTCAGACCCCCGCCGAGACCGCGCCGGAACCGGTTCAGGAAAAAGACGTTCCCGCGGAGGTCGTGCCTGGGGCGGCTTCGGCTGCTCCCGTGGTGGAGGTGCCCTGGTACCAGAAGTTCACGCTCAACGGCTTCGCGCGCGTCGGCGTCTTCTACACGTTCCCTTTTCAGGACCAGCAGCTGGTCGGCAGCAACGGCGGCTTCCGCGTCGCCGACTTCCGCCTCGGGCTCGAGTTCCACCCGGTGGACAAGTTCACCGTCTACACCTCGATCGAGCTCGCAGCGCCGCTGGTCGACGCGAACGATCCGCTCGCTGGCCGCCGCGTGGTCGACGTGCGTGACGCGTACGTGCAGTACGACATCGCGAAGTTCTTCCAGATCCGCGCGGGGCAGTTTCGCCCGCCGTATTACGCCGAGCTGCTGCAGTCAGACGGTGCCATTCCGTTCGTGAGCCGCTCGGTGCTCGCCGGTGGCCTCAACCCGCCGGAAGGTTTTGGTCCTCGCACTGGGCTTGCGCCCGATCGCCAGGTCGGTGTGCAGGCCGGCAGCACGCGGCTCGGTGATCGTTTCGGCTTCAAGTACGCGGTCGGCGTCTTCAACGGCAACGGCCTCAATCACCTCTTCAACGACAACAACGCGGTGACCCCGGTCGCGCGCGTCGAGTTCGACATCAGCCAGCGCATCACGCTTGGCCTCAACGGCTATTACAACTCGCGCACCGACGGAGCGCGGCCCAACCAGCTCGCCACCAACCAGCTCTCTTACGGCGCTGACCTCTCGGCGGGCCACATGGGCTTCAGCGGCCTGCTGGCGTTCCTGGGCAAGTCGTCGTCGTACAGCTACGCGGGCCTGCCCAGCGACTCTTCGCTCGGAGCGCTCGCGCAGGTTCGGTATCTGAACACCCCCACCGGGCTCGAGGCCGCCGCGCGGTTCGCCTTCTTCGAGCCCAGCAACGCCCAGACGGATGACCAGGTGATCGAGGTGGCGGCGATGGTCGGCTGGCGCCCGTTCGAGTTACCGTTTCGCGTGCTGGTTCAGTACACGCACCGCAACGAAGAGGCGCG
>JAYTAT010000210.1:0-1967 GCA_043737315.1 Archangium sp. | reverse complement strand
AGACGCTGAAGATCGAGATGTGGAAGGAGACCGACTTGAAGGTGCTGCTGCGCGCCACCGTGGTCGAGCGCAACAAGGTGGTGCTCAGCAACGGTGTCGTCGAGTTCTATCCGGAGATTCCGAAACCGAAGGCAAAGGAAGTCGCCGCGCCCAGGGCTGCAGCGGTGGCTGCGCCCGTAGAGATCACCGCGGCAACGAGCTTCGAGGGCATCGGCGCCTACATCGCCAAGACGCCGGAGCTGACCAAGCAGGTGAACATGGTCTACCAGTTCAAGCTCACCGCTCCTGACTCGGCGTGGGTGCTCGACCTCAAGGCCGGCACGGTGAAAGCAGGCACGGTCGAGAAGGCCGACTGCACGCTGGCGCTCTCCAACGCTGACTGGCTCGACATGGTCTCTGGCAAAGCCGACCCGATGAAGCTGTTCCAGGGCGGCAAGCTGAAAATCACCGGCAACGTGATGGCCTCGCAGAAGCTCGACTTCCTCAAGAAGATCGATCGCCCCGCGATGCCGACAGGGGCGGCTCCCGTCTCGGTGGCTGCAGCCCCGGCCTCAGCAGAGGTGCTCGCTCCGAAGATCTTCAAGGCGCTGCAGGAGCGCCTCGCGAAGAACCCGGGCCTCGCGAAAGAAGTCGACGCGGTCATCGCCTTCAAGGTGAAGGACGCCGGCTTCGAGTTCACCGTCGAGCTCAAGGGCGGCTCGCCGTCGGTCAAGCCGGGCTTCGACGCGAAGGCCGGTACACGCATCATCCTCACCGACGAAGCGCTGGGTGCGTTGTCGAAGGGTGAAAGTGCGCAGACCCTCTACCAGCACGGTCAGCTCCGCATCGATGGCGAGCTGGCCGCCGCGCAACGACTTGGTTTCCTCCAGCAGCTCGTCTGAAATTCACTTTCCTCACCGAAAAGAACAAGGAGCACAACTCATGGGTCGCAAGGTCAATGTACTCGGCGTGGGAATGGTGAAGTTTCAGAAGCCCGGCGCTTCTGATGGCTACGAAGTGATGGCCAACGGCGCCATCAAGGACGCGCTCAAGGATGGCGGCGTCGACTTCAAAGACGTGGAGCAGGCGTACGCCGGCTACGTCTTCGGCGACAGCACGTGCGGCCAGCGCGCGGTCTACTCGGTGGGCACCACCGGCATTCCCGTCATCAACGTGAACAACAACTGCTCGACGGGCAGCACCGCGCTCTACCTCGCGCGGCAGGCCATCGAAGGCGGCCTCGCTGAGTGTGTGCTCGCCGTGGGCTTCGAGCAGATGCAGAAGGGCGCGCTCGCCAGCGGGTGGACCGACCGCACCAACCCGCTCGACAAACACGTCGACGTGATGAACGCCGAGCAGGGCGTGAACCAGGCCCCGTTCGCAGCGCAGATGTTCGGAGGCGCGGGCCGGGAGTACCGCTGGAAGTACGGCACCAAGCGGGAGACCTTCGCGAAGATCTCAGAGAAGGCGCGCAAGCACGCGGCGAAGAACCCGTTCGCGTTGTTCCGCGAGGTGTTGTCGGTCGAGCAGATCCTCGCCAGCGAAGACGTCTTCGATCCACTCACCCGCTTCCAGTGCTGCCCGCCCACCTGCGGCGCAGCGGCGGCGATCTTGTGCAGCGATGACTTCGCCAAGAGGAAGGGCCTCAAGCCCGTGGTGCACATCGCAGGTCAGGTGATGACCACCGACTTCGCCTCGAGCTTCGATGGCAAGTCGATGATGAAGATGATCGGCTACGACATGGCGCAGGCCGCGGCCACGCAGCTGTACGAGAAGACCGGCACGGGGCCAAAAGACGTGCAGGTGGTCGAGCTGCACGACTGCTTCACGGCGAACGAGCTGCTCACCTACGAGGCGATCGGCCTGTGCCCCGAAGGTGGCGCGGAGAAGTTCATCGAAGAGAACGACAACACCTACGGCGGCAAGGTCGTGGTGAACCCGTCGGGCGGTCTGCTCTCGAAGGGCCACCCGCTGGGCGCGACCGGCCT
>JAYTAT010000209.1:0-1969 GCA_043737315.1 Archangium sp. | reverse complement strand
GTGGTGAACTTCGATCTCCCCCACGTGCCGGAAGACTACGTGCACCGCGTCGGCCGTACCGCGCGCGCGCAGGCCAGTGGTCACGCGTCGGCGTTCTGTGCTCCGGAAGAGCGTGAGCTGCTGCGCGACATCGAGAAGTTGCTGCGCAACAAGGTGCCCCGCTCGGAAGTGCCGTTCACCGATCCGGTGTTCATCGCCGCGGCGGCAGCCGAGCGCACCCGCCAGGCTGATCCCGGCCCGCGCAGCCACGGTCACGGCGTCTCGCAGCGCCCGGCCGGTTCACAGCCCGGTCGTCACGCGCGTTCGCACCCCAAGAAGGCCAGCAGTGGTGGTGGCGGCGGTGGTGGCGCAACCAGCACGGCCGCGGCTGCAGGCGGCGTCAAGCCCTCGGGCCAGTCGATGTTCCGCGGTGGGCCAAGAGGCCGTCGCTAAGCGGAAGTCTCGCCCTCTTCCTTCAGGGGAGGGGGGCCGGGGTGGGGGGAAAAAATCATGGCAACCTGGATTCTCGGAGCCTGCTTCGTCTGCACCTCCTGCAACACGCGCAGCGTCTGGAAAACCTGCCAACGCTGCCGCGCTGAAACCCTCGACCTGCGCGAAGGCCTCGCTGCGCTGGAAAACCGCTGGAGCGCCTGGCCCGCCTTCGCCCAGGGCCGCACCATCTATTCCCCGCGCAGCATCGCCTCGTTCCGAATCCTCAAATGGCTCGCGGCCATCGCCACGCTCGGCGCAGCGCTCGCCCCGGTGCTGGGACCCTTTCAGAGGACCGGTCGCTCTCCCGCTCCGCTCGAACTCACCATCGCGCTGGGCACCGGGCTGGTGCTCAGCCCGTTCGTCTTCCTGTTCTTCACCGTCTACTTCCTCTTCATCGCGAACCTGCTCCGAGGCCTGAGCCTCTTCTTCGCGGGCGCAGCGGCCATCACCCCGTTCATCGGCCGCCGTTTCGAGATCGTCGCGATGTTCTCGCGCTTCCTCTCGCGCCCGCTGATTCCTCAGCTCGAGACAGTGGGGCCCGGCGAGCTGACCGAAGGCCGCACGCGCGCCCTGTTGAAAGAGCCGCTGACCCTCGAGTTCGTGCGAGACGGCTGGGGCCTGATGGAGCGCTTCGACGTCGTCGCGCTGACGCCTGCGAAGGTGACGCTCGATTCAGGCGAGGTCACCGAGGTCGCGTTGGAGCACGGCGGCATCGAGTTCGACCAGGCGATGAGCAGACGCAGCGCAGCCCAGGCGACGCTCCCGGCGTGGCTGCAGGCTCCCGGCCGTCTGGGGATCCGCTTTCGCCGCGAGTTCCCAGCGGGCGCGAGCGTGGTGATCAGTCGCGGCCGGCAGGCGAATGGTGATTCGCGCGTGGTGCTGACATTGAGCTGAGCTTGTCCTTGATGATCGCGGCCAGCACCTTCGGCTTGAAACCCAACTCAGCGGCCCTGATGCGCGCCTCTTCAGCGCCACCGGCATCACCTCGCATGGCCGCGATCACCGCGAGATTTCCCCAGGGCACTGCGTAGCCGGCGTCATGCGCCAGCGCGGCTTTGAAGTGCGTCTGGGCATCTTCCAGGCGCGCCTGCTCCAACCGCACCGCCCCCAGCGTGTTGCGCGCGGCCGCCAACGCGTTCGACGTGTAGAGCCCCACGGCCATGGCAGCCAGCGTGCGTTTCCACCCGGTCTGGGTCATCGAGCCCTCGAAAGCCGCCAGCTCAGTGGCGGCCGGCTCGTACTGCTGTTTGCGCAGCAGCGCGCGCGCGCGATGAAGCGGCCAGGTCACCCACAACGCCAGCGCCACGATCAAAGTCGCGACCACCGTCGCTCCCCACAATGCGACGTTGCCCAACCGCGGCGCCGCGAAGAACGCCGCGACGACGAACGCCACCACCACCAGCTTGTTGCGCGTGGGCCGGGTCATCTTCAGAGCGGAATGTTGCCGTGCTTGCGCGGCGGATTTTCCTGCCGCTTGTCCTTGAGCATCTCGAGGGCC
>JAYTAT010000208.1:0-1971 GCA_043737315.1 Archangium sp. | reverse complement strand
ATCGAGATCGGCCCCCGCCTTTTCCAGCCCCTTACCCGTGCACCCGTTCTTGACAGCCCACGTGCCCAGCGTCGCTTCTGCGCCCGGGTGAACGCCTCCGTGACGGGTGCCGCCGGCGTACTTGATCGTCGCGTCGCGCGTGCCGTGCACCTGCAGCACGCTCACGGGTGACTGGGGCTGACATGGCACCTGCAACCGACACGATGCCCGCGATGAGCTCGCTGTGCTCGCACGCCAGCCGATGCGCCATGAAACCACCGCGCCTGCAGATCGCCAATCACCGCGACCAGCTACGCGACATCGTCACCACCCGCCCCACACCCACAACACACGTCGGTGGCATTCCAGAAACGCCGGCCGTTTGCGCTCACCTCACCCTCCGGCAGCGCGAGCACGAACCCGCGCTCGTCCACCAACGGCGACAGCTTGAAGTACGCCTCTTGTGACGCCGCCGAGGCACCGGACCCATGGAGCAGCAGCACCAGCGGCACGGGCTTCGACATCGTCTTCGGGCTTATGACCTGAAAAGGCCGGGCGAGCACCAATGGGTCCGCCGCCAGCGCGCTGGTCGCACACAGCAGGGCCAGAACGGTCCACTTCATGGGGCACAGTGTTACCTCAACTGTCACTTTGAGCGCCCCGTGTTCTCTGGCAGTACCCCGAGGACCATGATCACCGCCAACCCCCGTGTCCCGCTGCCGGTCAACGAGCCCATCAAGCAGTATGCTCCCGGCTCGCCCGAGCGTGACGAGCTGAAGGCCGCGCTCACCCGGGTCGGCAATGAGAGGGTCGAGATCCCACTCGTCATCGGCGGCAAAGAGATCCGCACGGGCAACACCTTCGAGGTGCGCTCGCCCTTCGACCACCACAAGGTGCTCGCCACGGTCCACTCCGCGGGCCCGGAGCACGTGGAGCAGGCCATCACCGCGGGGCTGTCCGCAAAACGCGCGTGGGCCGAGCTGCCGTTGTCGGAGCGCAGCGCGGTGATGCTCAAGGCCGCCGAGCTGCTCGCCACCAGGTACCGCGCCACCATCAACGCGGTGACCATGTGGGGTCAGGCGAAGACCTCGTTCCAGGCCGAGATCGACGCGGCGTGTGAAGGCATCGACTTTCTGCGCTTCAACGTCGCCTTCGCGCAGCAGCTGGCCGACATCCAGCCCATCTCGGGCCCCGGCGTGTGGAATCAGACCGACTACCGGCCGCTCGACGGCTTCGTGCTCGCGGTCGCGCCGTTCAACTTCACCGCCATTGCCTTGAACCTCGCCGCCGCACCCGCGCTGATGGGCAACACGGTGCTCTTCAAGCCCGCTGAGACCGCGAGCCTCGCCGCGTGGACGTTGATGAAGGTGCTGCACGAGGCGGGGCTTCCCCCCGGCGTGATCAATTTTCTGCCCGGGCCCGGCCAGCCGATCGGCAACACCGCGATGGCTCACCCCGACTTCGGTGGGTTGCACTTCACGGGTTCCACCAGCACCTTCAACTCGATGTGGAAGACGGTGGGCGACAACATGAAGCACTACCGCCAGTACCCGCGCATCGTGGGTGAGACCGGGGGCAAAGACTTCATCTTCGTGCACCCCAGCGCGGCCGACGATCTCGACGCGGTGGCCGTGGCGATCGCGCGCGGTGGTTACGAGTTCCAGGGCCAGAAGTGCAGCGCCTGCTCACGCGTGTACGTGGCCTCGTCGGTCTGGCCCGCTTTGAAAGAGCGCCTGGTGCCGATGATCGAAGGCATCACCATGGGCCCTCCCACCGACTTCCGGAATTTCATGTCGGCGGTGATAGACGATCGCAGCTTCATCAAGATCGGCCGCTACATCGAGATGGCCAAGGCGAACGACGCGAAGATCCTCGCGGGTGGCACTTCGGATTGCACCGTCGGCTGGTACGTGCGGCCCACCCTGGTGCAGGTCACCAACCCCCGCCACGCGCTGATGACCGAAGAGATCTTCGGGCCGCTGGTGACCGTGT
>JAYTAT010000207.1:0-5048 GCA_043737315.1 Archangium sp. | reverse complement strand
GTGAGCAGCTCGCGGCCATCGGCGTGAACGCAGATTCAGGCTCGGGCTTTCTGGTCGCCCTGCGCGCGCCCCTCACCGGCGTGGTGGTGCTGCGTGATGCGGTGGTCGGTCAGCCCATCAACGCAGAGCACGTGCTCGCCGACATCGTCGATTTCTCCGAGGTCTGGTTCCTCGGGCGCGTGTTCGAGAAGGACCTGGCCAAGTTGCGGGTCGGCGCCAAAGCAGAGGTACAGCTCAACGCCTTCCCCGGTGAACACCTGCACGGCACCGTCGACTACGTGAGCCAGCAGATCGACCCCGTGGCACGCACGCTCACCGCGCGCATCCGCATCCTGAATGACGGCCAGCGGATCCGCCTGGGGCTGTTCGGCCGCGCGCACGTCGAGCTGGCCGACCCGAGCAGTGCGACGCCGCAGCTGGTGGTGCCGCGCGATGCGCTGGTGGTCATCGGTGAGAAGACGGTGGTGTTCATCAAGGCGCCCGACGGTGACTTCGTGATGCACGAGGTGCAACCCGGCGACGCGGCGATGGATGACGTGCAGATCCTCTCGGGCATCAGTGAAGGCGAAGAGGTGGTGATCAGCGGCGTGTTCACGCTCAAGAGTCTGCTCCTCAAGTCGACCCTCGCGGAGGACGAGTAGGTGCTCGCGCTGCTCTCTTTCATCGTCCGGTGGTCGCTGCACAACCGGGTGATGGTGCTGATGGCGACGCTGTTCTTCGTGGCCGTGGGCGTTCGTTCTGCGGTGACGCTGCCCGTCGACGCGGTGCCTGACGTGACCAACGTGCAGGTGCAAATCATCACGACCGCGACCGCGCTCTCCCCGCTCGAGATCGAGCAGTACGTCACCGTGCCCGTCGAGCGCTCGATGGCAGGGTTGCCGAAGTCGACCGAGGTTCGCTCGATCAGCAAGTACGGCGTGTCGGTGGTGACCGTCGTCTTCGCGGATGGCACCGACATCTATTGGGCGCGGCAGCTGGTCAACGAACGCATGAGCGAGGCGCAGGAAGCGGTGACCGTGCAGTACGGCAAGCCCGCGATGGGCCCCATCACCTCGGCCATCGGCGAGGTGTACCAGTTCGTGCTCCGCAACGAGCAGCTCAGCCAGATGGAGCTCGCAGAACAGCTCGACTGGTACATCGCGCCGCAGCTGCGCATGGTGCCGGGCATCGTCGAGGTGAACAGCTTCGGCGGCGAGACGCGGCAGTACGAGGTGGTGCTCGAGCCGGGCCGCTTGCAGGCGACCGGGGTCTCCATCGCGCAGGTCATCTCGGCACTGCAGAAGTCGAACGCGAACGCAGGCGGCGGGTACATCGAGCACAACCGCGAGCACTTCGTCATCGGCACCGATGGCCTGGTGAAGAGCCTCGACGACGTGCGACGCGTGGTGATCGGCGCGACGCCCCAGGGCGTGCCCATCACCATCGACACCGTGGGCGAGGTGCGCTTCGGCGCGCGGCTGCGGCGCGGGGCTGCGACCAAGAATGGTGAGGGCGAGGTGGTGGTCGGCGTGGTGTTGATGTTGCTGGGCGAGAACGCGCGCTCGGTGACGGAGGCCGTGAAGGCGAAGTTGAAGGCGCTCGAGCCCACGCTCCCACCGGGCACGCGCATCGAGCCGTTCTACGACCGGGCGGCGATGGTCGATCGCACCATCACCACCGTCGGCATCAACCTGCTCGAAGGTGCGCTGCTGGTGATGCTGGTGCTCTTTCTGCTGCTGGGTGATTGGCGGGCGGGCGTGGTGGTGGCGGTGACGATACCTCTGTCGCTGCTCTTCGCGGTCACCCTGATGAACGCGTTCGGGCTCTCGGGAAACCTGATGAGCCTGGGGGCGATCGACTTCGGCCTGCTGGTCGACGGCGCGGTGATCATCGTCGAGAACGCGGTGCGCCGCCTCAGTGAGAAGCAGCAGGCGAGCGCCTCGGCGCTGACGGACAAGGAGCGGGCCGACGTGGTGGAGAGCGCCACGCTCGAGGTGCGCGCCGCCAGCGTCTTTGGCGAGGCGATCATCGCCATCGTCTACCTGCCGGTGCTCGCGCTCATCGGCACCGAGGGCAAGTTGTTCCGCCCGATGGCCACCACCGTGCTGCTCGCGTTGCTCGGTGCCTTCATTCTTTCGATTACCCTGGTGCCCGTGCTCACGAGCTTGCTGGTCAAGCCGTCTCGCGAGCACAAGGACACCTGGCTGCTGCGCAAGGCGCACGCGCTGTACCGGCCGATGTTCGCAAAGGCGATGCAGCACCGCGTGCTCACGGTGAGTGCCGGCGTGGTGTCACTGGCGATCGCCGCGGTGTTGTTCACCCGGCTGGGTGCCGAGTTCATTCCGCAGCTCGACGAAGGCGATTTGCTGATTGAAGCCCGCCGCCTCACCGGCGCCGCCTTGTCGGAGTCGGTGCGCACCGACCTGCTGCTCCAGAAGGAGCTGCTGAAGATCCCCGAGGTGGAGCAGGTCATCGCGCGCACGGGCTCTCCGCAGGTCGCCACCGACCCCATGAGCATCGAGGCGTCGGACATCTACATCGAGCTGCGGCCGCCCGAGACGTGGCGGCCGGGCATCTCGAAGGCGAACCTGTCTGAAGCGGTCGAAGCGGCGCTGGGCCGCTCGCCCGAAGTCGGAGGCGCCATCTCGCAACCCATTGAGATGCGCACCAACGAGCTGATGGCGGGCATCCGCTCAGACGTGGGCGTGCTCATCTACGGCGGCGATCTCACGAAGCTCGCTGCGCTCGGTGAGCAGACGGCGGCAGCGCTGCGGAAGGTGCCCGGCGCGGTGGACGTGCGCGTCGAGCAGGTCGCGGGGCTCGAGTACCTGCGCGTGACACCCGATCGAAATCGCCTCGCGCGCTACGGCCTCACCATCGAAGACGTGAACCAGGTGACCGAGACCATCGCGGTCGGTGCGCTGGTGGGCCAGGTGCTCGAGGGTGAACGGCGCTTCGGCATCGTGGTGCGCACCGCGCATCGCTTCACCGGTAATCTCGAGGCATTGCGCTCGTTGCCGCTCCGTTCGGTCAGCGGCCAGGTGGTGCCGCTGGGCGACGTGTCTGATCTGCACTTCGTCACCGGCCCCGCGCAGATCAGCCGCGAGGCGCAGTCACGCCGGCTGACCGTCGAGTTCAACGTGCGCGGTCGAGACATGCTCTCGGTGGTGCACGACGCGCAGCGCGCGACGGCCGGGGTGAAGCTGCCCGTGGGCTACCGCGCTGAGTGGGGCGGTCAGTTCAAGCACTACCTCGACGCAAGAGCGCGGCTGGCGGTGGTGGTGCCGGTGGCGCTCGCGCTCATTCTCTTTCTGCTGTGGCTCACCTTCGGCTCGTTGCGCACCGGGCTGCTCATCTTCTTGAACGTGCCCTTCGCGGTGGTGGGCGGCGTGCTGGCGCTCTTCGTGCGCGGCATTCCGTTCTCCATCTCGGCCGGCGTCGGCTTCATCGCGCTCTTCGGTGTCGCGGTGCTCAACGGCCTGGTGCTCATCGCCTTCGCGCGCGACCTCGAGACGACGGGCGTCAGTCACGCAGAGGCCATCGCGCGCGCGGCCGATGGGCGGCTGAGGCCGGTGTTGATGACGGCGCTGGTGGCCTCCCTGGGCTTCGTGCCCATGGCGCTCTCCACCGCGCCGGGCTCAGAGGTGCAGCGCCCGCTCGCCACGGTCGTCATCGGCGGGCTCATCTCGGCGACGCTGTTGACCCTGTTCGTGCTGCCCGTGCTCTACGCCTGGTTCATGCCCAGCCGGCCCCATCGCACGCCGTGACGCAATCGATTCCAACCGATCGACTGGCGAAGCAGAAGGGCCTGCTCTTGCCGGTGAACGAAGACCGCGCCGAAGCGCGACCCGTCGAACTCCGTCAGCTGCGAACCTGAGACTCACGCTCAGCCCGGCCGGGCGCTAGAGAGCGTTCGTGCCGAGCCGAACGAAAAAGCCCGAACCTGCCGCGCTCTCGAGGGGTGTGTTTGCGCTCGCCAAGACGAAGCGCAAACGGTTCCTCTGGTGCGTCTGGTGGACAGGCGAGCCGACCGCGAAACCGTTCCGTCCACCTGATGCCTGGGGTGGAGGCGCGTACACGCGCGAAGAAGCGCAGGCGCTCGCTGAACGTGCGGCCGCTCGCCCGCTTACGCCCGTCGATGACCATTGGGCCGGTGCGTGGAAGCGGGTGGTCGCGGGTCTCGAGCCGTTTCCCAAACGCGTTCCCAGCAGCCGCAGCGAGCCCGCCATTTCCGTCGATCCCTACGTGGTGCTCGGCCTGACCAGTGCCGCGACGCTCGCTGAGGTGCGACTGGCGTTTCGCAAGAAGGCGCTGGAACACCACCCTGACCAGGGCGGCGACACCGAATCGTTTCTCGCAGCACGACGGGCTTACGAATCCATCGTGAAGAAGCGAGCGCGCAAGCCGAAGTGAGCGCGGCGCCTGGCCAGCAAGAGCGAGATGGCCAACGCGGGGAGCGCGAGTAGATCCGTCGGGTCGCGCGTCAACGACACCGGCCGCAGCGTCAGGTCGAGCGGCCAACGAAGAAGGCCCAGCCCCCACTCGTACGCGAGCGACGCCGGCTCGAAGAGCTTCACCGCGCTGAACACCACCGCGGTCAGGATCGCCGCATTGCGAGCCACGCGGAACGAGGGAACCACCGGGCCGCGGAGCGAGGCGAACAGCTCCCAACCTGCCTGGAGAAACAGCGGAAAGAACGCCAGCCCTGCGACGTCGGAGAGCTTGCCCGTGATGAGCCCCGGCCAGCGCTGCTTGGCCCAGTGGTCGTTCACTGCCAGCACCACGACGGCCAGCACCACCACGGGGTGAATCAGGCCGAAACCAGGCCGCGAGTTCACTCCGGCACGATCGTCAGGCCTTCGCTTGCAGAACCCGCGTTGCGAACCTCGACTCGGAGCACGACGTTTACGGCGGCCCTTTGTTCGCCGTGCGATCGCACTCTGACTTGCACCGTTTGTTCGCAATCGACGCCAACGCCGCAACGCTCGAGCAGGCTCATCTCTGTCGTGCCGTCCAGAAACAAGATGTCCACCGGGGCGATCGTTCCCCCTTCTGCCGGGCACGTACGC
>JAYTAT010000206.1:0-1972 GCA_043737315.1 Archangium sp. | reverse complement strand
CTGATCACTCGTCTTCGTCGACGACCTGGCCATCGGGCAGCGCGATGTCGAGCAGCAGGTCGAGCGTGCGGGCGACCTGCGCCTGCTCCATCGGGGTGAGCGGCACGAAGTTCACGCCCAGGCGAAAGCCGCCCCCCACCGGCTGGTTGCTCACCACCTGGCCTGAGACCTCGACGAGCCCTCTCAAGCCGCGCACGCCAAAAGAGACCGAGATCGAGCTGCCCACCAGCACGTCGCGCACGCTCTTGATGGCCAGCCCGCCCTTTGACAGATCACTGACCCAGCCGCGAAAGATGCCCTCGGTGCGGCAGGTGACCTCGACCCGGGTGGCCACGCGCGGGTGTTCTCTTCGCCCCTGCCCTGCGGCGGTGAGCAGCAACTGCAACAACAGGCTGAGCTGCGCGTCTTCATCGGGCGGGAGCGGCTCGAACTCCACGCCGTACCGGCCGCGTTCGTCTTGCTCTTCCTTGCGCACGACGGTGCCGGGCAACGACAGCGTGACCAGCCCCTCTTCGCGCTCGAGCATCAAGGTGACGGTCTGGCCCACCTCAGCGACGCCGAGGCCCGTGATGATCGCCGCCCCGCTTTTCGAAAGATTGGCCACCACCGCCTCGAACACACCGGTAGCCGTGGCGATGTTGCACACGAGGCTCGACTCGATGCGTGCGTGCTTCCGCTTGTCTGAGGGCTGCGACATCGAGTTCTCTCTTCGCACATCCGGTCGCTTCGATCCGGCCAACAACAGTCAGCGGCACGAGCCCAGATTAAAGAGCATGAACGCCATCAGTCGTTCATCCAGGCGGAGCGGCGCGCTGCTGCACTCGGCCGGAAACTGCGTCCCCGAGGGGAAGTGCTCCATCGTGTGGAAGGCGTTGAACATCACCCGGCCGCATTGCTGAGCCGGCGGCACGCCGACGGGCGTCTCGAAGGTGTACTGCAGCGGCACGGGGTTGGGATGCAGCGAGTCGGGCGCAGTCACCCAGATGCGAGATGAAGCCGGAACCCCATCGAACTCGGCGTAGAGCAGGTTGAGCGGCACCTGCCCCGGCACTCCGGCGGGGGCGGACAGCGCGAGCCACTGAGCCAGCTGCTGGCCCTTTGGAAAACTCGTGTCGACGTTGGCGATGTTCGTGCCCGTGCCGAAGTTGCTGGGCTGCGCGGTGTGCCAATACGCCGTGCTGGAAAACGGCTGCACGTTGTAGAGCCACTCGAGTTCGCCGTGATTGACGAGCACCTGCCCGCCCGTGTTCGCGTAGTTCAGCAGCGTCTGCCTGGCCGACGAAGTGCGCGCGAAGCGGCTGCCCTGGCAACCCAGAAAGACCAGGTCGTACCGGTTCATGCTGGCCTGCGTACCCCACAGCTCCTGTTCGAGTGGCGTCGCGGCGTCGTAGCGCGCCCCGGCATTTCCGGCCGCCAGGTAGAACTGCACGCGGGCATTGCTGGTGGTGCTGCCATTGCTGAACTCCGACGGTGAGATGCCCATCTTGAGGAGCACACACTCGAGCGCAGCAAAGCCGCCGGTGACGAGGGCGATCTTCGGCATGTCGCCTTCGTTTTGGTTCGAGGGCATGCGCAGCGGCTGCGAGATCGCCGTGTCGGTGCAGGCCGTGACGCTGGGCAACTCGAACTGGCGCCGCCACTTTCCATTCTGAATCACCAGGGGGATGTGTGTGCCGACGGGCATGTTGGTGATCGTGAAGTGACCTGTGGTGTCGCTGACCGCGCTGACCAGAGGCGAGCCGCTCACGAGCGCGTCGCACGGCTGGCAGCTCTGTACGCCTTCGGTCAACGGCTGCAGTGGCGCGTTGGGTACGTAGACCAGGGTGTTCGGGAGCGGATCGATGCCGTTGGGCATGAACACGGTGCCGCTGACGCGGGTCGTGGTGGTGCCTGCACACGTCGTCTGTTGTTGGCACAGGTTGGCGCAGACCACGCACGCGCCCGCGCCGTCGCAGGCGTTGCCACCGTTGAC
>JAYTAT010000205.1:0-1974 GCA_043737315.1 Archangium sp. | reverse complement strand
AGACGTCGACACTGTCCTTCGCCATCAGCAGCCCTTTCCACCACCGCAGACCAGCTGGTGGAGCCGCTGACTGCCATCGTACGGCGCCAGGGGATCGCCCTTCACGTTGCGGCCGACGAGGCTGAAGCCGACCAGCTTCCAGCCGACCTCGCCCTGATTGCCGCCGTAGCTGGGATCGCCGAGAAACCCTTCCATCACCAGCACCACGAACATCTCGTACCAGCGCGCTTCACCGCTCTTCTCACCGCTGTTCTTGAAAATCGTGAGCAGCTCGTCTTGCTGCTCTGGCTTCGCCTGCGCGAAGGGCACCTGAAACATGCGCTGGGCGCGACGATCGAGGGCGGCCACGCCGGGCACGAAGTTGGCTCGCATCTGTTGCAGCGCTTCGGTCTGCAGCATGCGGTCGATGTACTCGGGCACCTTCGCGTCGAGCGCGCCGGGGTCTTCGTCGCGCGGCAACATGCGATCGCACGCTGCGCTGAGCGTGGCCCACTCGGCGTCGGTGAACGTCTGGTGCGACGAGGTCAGCGCGGGTTTCGCGAGGGCAGCCGGCGGGGCCGCAGGTTTGTTTTCGGTGCACCCCCCCAGCAGCACGGCTCCGCCGCCGAAAAAAGTGAGGTGGTGCACGAACACACGGCGGGTGATGTCATCACCATCGGGTTCGGGCACCAGCGCGTCCTGCTCGTCTTCACGCGTCATAGGCGGGCAGAGTGTTCTCCCTAAAGAGTGCGCACCGCAAGAGGAGGCTACGCCACACAGCGGGGTGGGGTGTCCTCCACACTCGAACATGCAGGGCAATTGGCTACGATGCGAAGCTCATGATGCTCCGACTTGGAATGTTCCTGGCGCTGGCGGTTGGTTTTCTGGCGTGCCCCCCTGGGCCCAACCCCGATGGCGGACCCGGCAGCGGCGGGGGTGGTGGCCGCGGTGGTGGTGGAGGCGCGCTGACCGCGTTCGCGATCACCGAGCTCGATCCCGCGGCGGTCGACGCGACCTACTTCGCCATGGCGGTCGATCCGGTTCGCGAGCGCGTGGGCGTGGCGTACTTCAGCGCCAGGGCAACCCAGTCGATCCCCGGCACGCCCGACTTCGACGTGAAGTACCTCGAGTGGCGACAGGGCGTCATCTCGGCCATCGAGACGCTGGCCACGGTGCAGCGCAAGGTCGGCATCTCGGTGGCCTTCGAGCCGGTCAGCGGCGACCCGATCGTCGCGTATCTGGGTGGCCCGCCGATGCCGGCCATCTCGATTTTCTGGCACCAGAGCGACGCGGTGATGAACCGCCGCAGCGGCGGCACGTGGACTCAGAGCATCGTCGCGACCGATGGCAACCAGGTCATCTGCGGCAACGCGGTCAGCGATCGCGGCTTCCTGGTCGGGCTGTGGCCGAGCATCGCCTTCGACAGCACCGGCAAGTTCTACTTCGCCTACCGCGACGGGCACGGTGGCCAGTTCCCCCAGCAAGACTGGGCGGGCTCAGACGTCGAGCTGTGGGAGGGCGGCGCGCCCCCGATGGTGGGCACCTGCCTCGCGCAGGGCGGCAACAACAAAGATGCGTACGGCGGGCACAACCAGATGGTCATCGGCGCGAATGATCAGCCGGCCATCATCTACGACCAGATGTTCGGCACGCCCGACACCAACGGCATCAACGTCATCTTCCAGAAGCGCAACGCTTCCACCAACACCTGGTCGAGCCCGGGCGCGCTGCTCACGGTGTCGAACACCCAGACCGGCGCTTCGCTCGCGTACGATCCCACCGAGGGCTACGGCATCGCTTTCGTGGATCGCTCGAGCAACGAGCTGGCCTACCTCAACTCGGCCAACGGCACGATGTGGAGCGCGGTCGACCCGGTCTACGGCGCAGGCAGTGGTGGCTGGTACCCCTCGCTGGCGATGGATCCGGTCAACCACGAGCCGGCGATCGCCTTCTACATTTGCAGCCCGCGCAGCTCGGTCAACGAGACCGCCTGCA
>JAYTAT010000204.1:0-5061 GCA_043737315.1 Archangium sp. | reverse complement strand
TTGCGGGTCATGGGTCGACTGGGCGCGAGGTTGGTGGCACTCGAGAAGTGCAATTGCGTTTGTGAGGTAAGTTTCAGACCGCTCAGTGCTTACGAGCCACGCAAACCAACCGGCAAGTGGTCTGGGTTCAGGACCGGCCGAGGCGTTTCGCCGATCGGGTCTGGTTTCGCGACAGGCGTGTCTCCTTTTGACGGGCGAAGGATCGGCTGATGACCATCAGCGTGCTCAGATGAGCAGCACGAGGTCAGCCGTCTTAAAAATCGCCGCTCTGCTCGATCCGCGACAACGCTGATTCCAGCCGGTCTTTTTCGTCGTTGGTCAGTCGGGGATCCGCCAACCGGGCCCGAATCTTCTTCAGCTGCATGAGGTACGGATCGACGCTCAAGTCGTCGGCGGCCGCCTTGTCGAGCCGGGTCTTCAGCTTCTTGACCCGTGCGCTGAGCCCAGCTTGCTGCGGCGCAGGCCTGTCTTTGCGCGGCAGGGTTTGCGACCGCAGGGGCAGCTCGGGTTTCGGATCTTCCCTGGACGACGGCTTCGGCCCTTCCTTCGCGACCACCAGGGGCTCCGGCCGCGCAGCCATCAGCTCGACGGCGACCACCGGTTCGCTCACGCGGGGTAACGAGTCACCGGAAGACCGTGCTCACCACCAGGCAAACACAGCTGCACCGACGACGACGAGAAACAGAACGACGAAGGCCGGCCATCGACGTCGTGACGAAGCCGAGATGAGCGCCCGTGAAGGCGCGGCGGGCTGATGCCCCGGAGGCTGAGCCGATTGAGCAGTGAGGTCTTCGGTTGCCACCCCGTTCGGCTCATCGCCGAATGAGAACGGGGCTGGTCGCGCAGGGCCCCTTCGAGATTTCCGCCTGACGACCGCCGTGGCTTGACGTGAATCAAGGGGCCTCGCAGCGACCGTGGGCCCGGGGGCAGGGGTCGCCCTGGCTGCTGCCTGAGTCCCAGCCAACGTGTCCGGGGGTACCTCATCGAGAGAATCCTCGTCATTGAGCGTCGGCAACGCTTGCACCAACGCGCGGCGGTCATTCACCGTCCGAACAGCGTCACGGTCGTCAGCTGTCTGCTCTTCGTCAGCTGTCTGCTCTTCGTCATCGAGTCGGGTCGTGTGATCGTTGCCCTCGACGTGCAGGGGCAAGAAGTGTTGAGTCGCGCCTGCGGCTGCCCGCGCGAAGTGCGCGAAGAAGTCTCCAGCACTCGCAGGGCGCGCAGCGCGACCAGGCTGCATCATTGACATGACTGCATTTGCAACCCCGGCGGACAACTCCGGGCGGTGAAAACGTGGGTCAGGAGGCCTCGCGTTCAATCGTTTGCCGAGGGTGTGGTCGGTCTCGAATGGGAACAGCCCTGTGAGCATTTGGTACACGACAATCCCCAAAGCATAAAGGTCGACCCGGTGATCGATGCTTTCAGGTTCGAGCAGCTGCTCAGGCGACATGTAGCCCGGAGTGCCGACGATCAGCCCCGGACGCGTCAAGTCGGTCGAGGCCCGCCGTGCGATTCCGAGGTCCAACAGCGTAACGTGGTCGTGTTGATCGATGAAGATGTTGCCGGGCTTGATGTCGCGGTGGATGAAGCCGCCACGGTGCAGATAGTCGAGCGCCTGGGTGATTTGCTGCAGCACATCAATCACCCATGCAATGGGTTGCGGCGACCTCACCCACGAAGAAAGTGAAGTTCCAGCGAGGTACTTCATGACGATGAAATGAAGGTCGTCTTTTCCTTCGACCGCGTACACGGGAATAATGTGCGGGTGGTCGAGCCGCGCCATCACGCGGGCTTCGCGGTAGAAACGGGTCACGAAATCCGAGTCGCGTGCGAATTGCGCATCCAATGTCTTGAGCGCCACCCGGCGATCGAGCGAAAGGTCTCGCGCGGCCAACACGGTGGCCATGCCACCTTGGCCAATGACCGCTTCAATCTCGTACTTGTCCAGGAGCACTTGCCCGGGAATGAACAGGCTCATCACCGTGGGGCCCAGTGGCAAGGTGCCGCACGCGCAGTTACTTTGTTCCCCCGGGAGTGACGCACCACACACCCTGCAGTTCATGAGACTCCTGCGCCCACGCTATCAGACCAATCTGCGATCTGGTTTCAGCGATGGTATCGCACCGAAAGCGGGGCTCAGACGCGGCAGGCGGAGCGTGTTGGGCTGTGCCACTCCAGGGACAGCGTGGATGGGCAGATCGACCGAACTGACGCCAGAGAAGCGGTTCGACGAAATGGAGCCCCACGCGACCCTGGCGCGTCTTTTGCTCACTCTTGCTCTATCAAACCAACACCTGCCCTGGTTCTTGCGACCGCCGCCCGTGACCCCGATGCGGCTCTCATTGCAGACAACCTGGGCATGGATCTCGATGAATATCTTACTCTCGTCGTCCACTACGCCACCCAGCCTGAGGCCGAACAACAACTGTTCACCGTGCCATCGTGCCCGGCTTCTCGCAGCGCCTCGTCGGTTGACGGCTGCGTCGATGATCTTTCGCACTTGAAAGAAGCGCACCACGTCCGCTGGCTGGGGCACGCACACGCTTCGACCCGCCGCGAGCCAGAGGCCGGCGTTGCGCTGAGCCGCATGCGTCGGAATCGGTGACCGGCATGACCCGGAACTCGCACCCTGAGGCCCAGTCTGCCGACCGGGCTCATCGCCCCCGACCTTGAGACCCCGCGAGCGAAGCGCCGCCACCCAAAGCGCTCCCGGGCGAACCGCTATTTGGTTTCGTCGTGGTCGACCGTCGTTGTCCAGCTCTCGGTGGCTGCTTCGTCGCGCTGCCCTCGGGGGTCAAGACCTGCGACGGCGCGGGCGAAAGTAGAAAAGAATGCCGCTGCGCTGGCTGGCCGCTCATCTCGTTGCACTTGCATCAGGCTCGACACCGCTTGAGAGACGCCCCGGGGGAGGTCAGGGCGCTGTGTTGCAATTAGAGGTGGCGACGAGGTGAGCCGGCCGACACAATCGCCAGCTTCAAAGGGAAGTTGGCTCGTCAGCAGGTGGTAGGTGAGCACGCCGAGCGAATAGAGGTCGATGCGGTAGTCGATGGTGTCGGGCTCCAGCAGTTGCTCTGGCGCCATGTAAGCGGGCGTGCCCATGATGACGCCGGGTCGAGTCAGCTGACCGCCGTCTGATCTGCGCACGACCCCCAGGTCGAGTAAGGTCACGGTTCCTTCGGCATCGATGAAAACGTTGCTGGGCTTGATGTCGCGGTGAATGAAACCCCGCTGATGAAGGTAGTCCAGCGCAGGGCAGACCTGTCTGAGCACGTTCGAGACCCACGTCGGCGTCTGGGGCGAACGCGTGAATGCCGAAAGCGCAGTTCCGCTCAGCAGCTTCATCACGATGAAGTGAAGGTCTCCCTCGCCGGCGACTGCGTAGACGGGCACGATGTGTGGGTGGTCCAGCCGCGCCATCACCCGAGACTCACGGTAAAACCGGGCCACGAATTCGGGGTCGGTGGCCAGGGTGGGGTCGAGCACCTTGAGCGCGACTCGTCGGTCGAGAGAAACGTCGGTCGCCTCGACCACCAGCGCCATGCCCCCTCGCCCGATGACCCGCTCGACCTCATATTTGCCGAGCAGGATGACCCCGGGTGCGACCCGGCTCGCAGGGCCCGTCATCTCATGTGCCCCCTGGCCCACTCAGGCCGTGTTTCTCCAGGAGGCGGTAGAGCTGACTCCGTGAAATGAGAGCGCGGCGAGCGACCTCCGACATATTTCCACCGCAGTGCTTGAAGAGCGCCTTGAGGTACTCGCGTTCGAAACGTTCGATCATCTTTTCGCGAGACTGGGTCAGACCGGCTTCCCCAGCGTCGGATGCCAATTCGTCGCGCCAGACCCCGAGCGTCAGGGTGCGGTGAACGGCGTTTCGCAGCTCTCGAACGTTGCCCGGCCACGGCTCACATTGGAACGCAGCCAGGGTCTGAGGCGAGACGCTCACCTCGATCCCCGTCAGCTCTCGGGCAAACATTCGAACCATCGGCTCAATGTCTTCGAGGCGGTCTCTGAGGGGCGGCACGTCGAGCTGCGCGACCGCAAGCCGGTGAAAAAGGTCGAGGCGAAACGCACCTTCCTCGACTCTTGCGAGGAGGTCTCGGTGGGTGGCCGCGACGATGCGGGCTTTGCACTCGCGGGTCACGTTGTCGCCCACCCGACGAAACTCACGAGACTCGATGGCTCGCAACAGCTTGGGTTGAAGGTCGAGCGGTAGTTCGCCCACTTCGTCGATGAAAAGTGTTCCTTCACCCGCCGATTCGAGCGCTCCGGCACGATCGCCGAGCGCGCCAGTGAAAGAGCCGCGCGCGTGGCCGAACAACTCTGACTCGACGAGCGAAGGGCTGACTGCGGCACAGTCAAAGACGACGAAGGGGCGAGCCGCCCGGGCAGACAGGGCGTGCAACGCGCGCGCGACCTTGTCTTTGCCGGTGCCTGTCTCGCCCCGAATGAGAACAGTGATGGTGCTGGGCCCCAGCTTTTCAACCGCCGCGAAGAGCCGCCGCATCGATGGAGCTCGCCCAATCATGCCTGCAAGTTCGGTCTTTTCTGATTCGGGCTTTGCGATCGTGGGGGCGATGAAGCGCACCATCTGGCGACCCAGCTCGAGGCTTCCGCCGACGGGCACTTCGGCGTCTTGAACGCGAGCGCCCAGAAAGCGCGTGCCGTTGCTGCTGCCGAGATCGATGACCAGAACGTGATTTCCTTTCAGCGTCAGGCTCACGTGGCGGCGACTGACGGTGGGCGCTGTGATGCAAATCACGTTTTCGGGAGCCGAGCCCACCGTGAACTCGACCCCGGCGAGGAGACGCCACCTGCGAGTCTCTTCGCCAACCGTCGTCTCGACGAACACGGGACTGCTCAGGAGTGCCGGCTCGCTCTCTTCGACGCGCTCGGTTTGATGCTCGGGAAACTCGCCCACTCTTGTTTCTTACCGCAAGCAAGGCGGTGTGCGAAACTTGCGGTTCGGGCAGGAAGGCGTCTCGGCCCAAACTCTGAGGCTCGTGGTGACGACTCGACCTGATCAGCGGGCCTGCGCGACACTCGACGAGGCCCGACGGCTCG
>JAYTAT010000203.1:0-1978 GCA_043737315.1 Archangium sp. | reverse complement strand
CCTCGGGCCGCACCGGCAGGGATCTGCGCATCGCGGTGAAGGGTAAGGATCGCAACCTCGACGCGGTGGCCGTCTTCGTGCGGCTGCTCAATGCGAGCGGCGGTCAGGTGCTGGCCATCGACACGAACCACGACGGCCTGGCCGAAGCGTCGGAAGCTTCTGTGTTGATCGACAACAAGAAGTGGGTCACCGAGGTGGTGACGGGCAGCGTGACGATTCGCAGCGTGTTCGCACGCTCTGCCGATGTGATGCAGGTGGGCGTCTCGCTCGTCGACGCGTCGGGGCTGCAGTCTGACGAGCAGGTGGTGGCGGTCACCGACCAGGTCGTTCGCGCTCTGGGTGAAGGCTGCGACTCGACCTTCGTGCAAGATCGCTGTGAGCCGGGCCTGGGCTGCCGCGGTACGCCGAGCGCCTGTGCTGAGGGGCTCGCGCCGCAGATCGGCCGACTGGCGTTCTACCGGAACGCGACGGGCGGGCCGACCATCCTCGTCGAGGGCACCGAGCCTGAAGACGATCTGGCGACGATTCGATTTCAGTTTCAGAACGCGAGTGGTGCGGCGATCTCCATCGACTCCGATGGTGATGGCACGCCGGATCTCTCGTCGTTCGACCAGGACGCGCTCGAGCTGGCAGTCGATGGCGCGTTCTTTCTTCGGATGCAGTCGGGCGAAGGGCTCGATCAGCAGGTGCCGAAGTTGGTGGCGATCCCGCAGGATGGTGCGGGGCATGCCGGCACGCCGAAGATCGTCGCGCCGATGGCGATCCCCGTGCGCAACGCGGGTCAGGCCTGCGACATTCGAGGGTTCGACACGTGCGCGGTGAACCTGACCTGCTCACCGGGCATCGTGGGTGCGATGAACAAGTGCGCGGCCGCAAGCCCTCTGCGTACGGCGCAGTGCACGGCGGCTCCGATTCTGCTCGCGGGGGGAACGGTCAGGGGCTTCGCGGAAGGCGGCAGCTTGTGGGACGCGCCCTCGGGCTGCTCGACCAACGATCCCAAAGGCCGGCCCGAGGCGATCGTGAAGCTGCGCCTGACCGACCGCGCGACGAAAGTGACCTTGAGCACGGCCGGTGCGGGCACGAGCTTCGACACCACGCTCTATGTGATGCCCGGGTGCCCGAACGATTCACGCGACGCGCTGGGCTGCTCCGACGATTTCCCGGGGGCCTCGGGCGCTTCGCAGCTGGTGATCGAGGATCTGCCGGCAGGTGATTACCTGGTGGTGGTCGATTCGTTCGACCTCGCGGGTGGTGCGTTCCAACTCACCGCTGTCGTCGAGTGAAATGAGGCCTCATCACTGCGAGCCGGGAAGAAAGGGGCAGCGCCCCAGTGAACCGAACCATCGAGCGGCGCCCTCAAGACGGCAATCGTCGTGGCCATTGACGGCCTGAATTCTCCGTCCAACAAGTCAACTCCTGATGGCGCGGCGGCCACCACAGGGGCAGCGCAGCACGTCGGTGCCAAACGTCCTGCGCCAGGACCCGACCGCCAAAGCGCAGTCAGTCGATGGACACCGGCTTCGAGAACACGCCATCGCTCGGGCGGGCCGGCACGAAGCCGCCGGTGAGCACCTTCTTGATGATGACCTTCGTCGGGTCGCTCTTGAGGACGATGGCGGTGTATGTGAACGGGCGCTTGTTCACTTCGGTCTGCGTAAGGATGTCTTCCTTCTTCGGCGCCTTGCCCGAGAAGTCGAGGTCGTTCGCCTTCAGGTGGCGCTCGACGGCGGCGGTGAGCTTCGCAGTCGTGGGCACCTTCGGCGCGGGGCGCAGAACAGACAGCTCTTTGACCAACTGCTTGCGCTGGGTCTGCAACCCGCCGAGTTCTTTCTCGAGCTTCTTGAGCTTGGCGGTCGCGGTCTTCAGGCCCTCGGGCGTGTAGCGAGAGCGCATCATCACCTCTTTGTGCGCCTTCAGTTCGCCCGCCTTCGCGGAGATTTTCTTGTCGAGCACCTCGAGCTGCGCTTGCAGCTTCTCG
>JAYTAT010000202.1:0-5063 GCA_043737315.1 Archangium sp. | reverse complement strand
CTGCCGCCCACCACTGACCGACCTGCGTCACCATGCCCACCAGCGCGTTGGCGTAGATGGGTGAGGTGTTGGGGTCGTAACCGGCGCGCACGAACTCGCGGCGGAAGAGGTCATCGACGCGCTCGGCGAGGTCGTCGATCACCCGCGTGAGGCCTCGCCGACCGTGCGTGCTGGGCGAGTCGCGCGTCAACACGGCGAAGCCCGCGGGTTGTTCCTGGGTGTACGTCATGAACGCCAGCACCGCGCCTTCGTACCGTTCGCGCGGCGTGCCCCGTGAAATCGCCTCTGACACCCGGCTCACCAGCAGGTCCATCTCGCGGTCCACGATGGCGGCGTAGAGGCCTTCTTTGGCGCCGAAGTGTTCGTAGACGATGGGCTTGCTGACACCTGCCCGTTGGGCGATTTCTTCGATGGGCGCGTCGTAGCCCTGGGCGGCGAACACCTCGCGGCCGATCTCCATCAGCTGGGCTCTGCGGTCGGCGGCGGTCAGGCGCTGCTTTCGCTTCACGTTGTTCTCTTTCGCTGCTACCCGCGAGTAACCTACTCGTGAGTAACCCATGAATCACCCTGACTATCGACACATCGCCCAGTCGATCCGGAACACCACCGAGTGGGTCGACGAAGTCCCCCTCGCGTTCCCCGAGGAGGGCGCCGACGTCTTCAATCTCGCCTTCCGCTCGCGTCAGGCCTCGCACCTGTTGGGTCAGCCGTCGTATCGCTGCGAGTTTCACGAGAAGGATTTTCCCGGTGAGCCCGCTTCCGACGGCACCGCCGATTGTGGCCTGCAGGACAACCTCGAGTTCCGCTACCCGCTGCTGAGGGGTCATCGTGAACAGGCTCGCTCGCGGCACCTGATCATCCTGCTGCACGGTCTGAACGAGCGGAGCTACTCGAAGTACGTGCCGTGGGCCTACCAGCTGTGGCGTCAGACCGGCGCCGCGGTGGCGCTCTTTCCGCTTTCGTTTCACGTCAACCGGGTCGAACCGAACTGGGGCCGGGAGATCAAGCAGCACCTGGCGCGACGGCAAGAAGTAGCGCGCAACGAGAACGTGCACGCCTTCAACTGCGTGCTCAGCGAGCGGCTCGACACGCACCCCGATCGATTTTTCTGGGGCGGGTTGCAGTCGTACGGCGACGTGGTCGACCTGGTGCGGCAGATTCGCGCAGGCGAACACCCGTACGTGGATCCCGCGGCGCAGATCGATCTGCTCGGCTATTCCGCGGGTGGGTACCTCTCGTTGGGCTTGATGCTGGGCGATGAAGACGGGTTGTTCAAAGACAGCCGCTGCGTGTTGTTCGCTTCGGGCGCGGTGCTGCGCAGCACCCACCTCTCGACGCGGCTGATCATGGACATGTCGTGTGAGATCTCGTTGATGAAGCTCTACGTGCGCTTCACCCAGCGGCTCGCCTCCCCTCGCCTGGCCCACTGGCTCGACGAGCATGAAGAAGGGCGCTGGTTCCGCGCGTTGTTCGGTGAAGAGTCAGAGCGCGGTCGGCTCGAGGCCCGCTTGAAGGAGATCGCGCCGCGGTTGGTGGCGATCGCGAACTCGAATGACGAAGTCATTCCTGCGGGTGCGGTGCTCAACACCATGCAGGGCCTGCATCGGGATACCTTCGTGCGCGTGGAGACCATCGCGCTGGGCGTGCACGAACATCCGTTCGTGTGCCCGGACTACAAGCAGAAAGACCGGCGGTTCATCACCGAGTTCCTCGACGTGCCGGTGATGGGTGCGGGCTTCGAGAAGTTCATCGGGGTGGCGGCCGGGCTGTTCGCGACGAAGTAGCCGACGCCCGGCCTGAGCCCTGGTCTAAAGCCGCAGTCTGCTCAACGCCGCGCGCAGCCCCGTCGAGGCCTGACGCAACCTCACGTCTCGCAGCAGATGGCCCGCCGCGCTTCGAAACTCGACCTCGAAGCTCATCGGCATGAACTGCAGGAAGGGAATGATCACCAACACCTGCTTCACGTGCGTGAGGTCGATGAGATGGCCCTCCATGAACAACCGCCTTCGGGTGAGCACCACGTCGCTGCGGCCGAACTTCTGCGCGGTGAGGTAGAGCAGGCCCACCACGAGGGCCGGGCCGATCACGAACAGCCCTGTGCACCAGAGCGCGAAGAAGGGTGCGCGAAGAAGAAACGCGGTGGTGAAGCAGTGGTGCTCGTACAGAATCGGCTCGGCTTGCAGCCACTTCGCCCCGGCCGCGAGATCAATCGCCGGAACGCCGAGCAAATTGAGCCGGCTGGCCACGAGCTTTTCCACGTCACGTCGCAGTGAGAACTGTTTTGAAAGCAGCGCCGGGAGCCCCTCATCGCCGTGGTCTGTGAGCAGCTGCTCACCGCTCTCGAGCAACTCCACGGCCGGCCCGAACTCGCGGCGCTGGGCCGCCTTGACGGCGAGCGACCACTTCGGCAGCGAATGTTCGAGTTCTTCGACGCGGCCTTCGACGCGGATTCTCAGAGGGGGATCAACCATGCTCAGTGGAGAGCAGCGGCCATGCCGTGCGCAGGTGGCTCAGGAAGACAGCGCGCGGTCATAGTCCTCATGATTTGGCTCACCACGAACACGATTCGAGTCGTGATGTCGGCAGGAAGATCCTTCTGCGTTCTGGCCCGTTGAAGGCGCCGTGCTCCCTACTTTGCTCATCCTCGCCCTCGCCATCACGCCCGCCTCCAACCCCCGCAGCATCACCATGGTGGGCGACGCAACGCTCTCCTTCCGCCCCAATCAGGCGGTCGCAAACTTCATGTTGACCACCACGCATCGCGACGTGGCCGGCGTCAGGAAGCTCAGCGACGACAAACTGGGAAAGCTCGTGCGCGCCTGCCGTGATGCCGGCGTCGAGCAGCGCTTCATCGTGATCAACGAGGCCGGCCTCTCGCCGGAGTATCGCGGCAACGAAGTGGTCGGACAGGTTCACAACCGCTCGGTGCAGCTCACCATCGCCGATATGGCGAAGCTCGACGCCGCCCTGACCGCCGCCGTGCGCGCGGGTGGAACGCAGACCGGCCCCATCTACCTGCAGAACACGGAGCATCAGATCTACGAGACAAAAGTGCGGGTGCTGGCCGCTGCTTCGGCGCGTGAGCGGGCCAGGGGCGTCATCGAAGCGCTCGGCGCAAAACTGGGTCTGCCCAGCAGCGTGAATGACCACACGCCCATGGTGGCCACCGTGGCCGCCGGAAACTTCAACGTTCCCGCAGAGGGCCCCGTGGTCACCTCGTTTGCCAACCGCGAGCTGACGGTGACCTCGCAGATGACCGTGGTGTTCGACGTCGAAGCGCCGTGACGGTCTTTCCTGAGGTGGGTCTCTGAGATGCTTGCGACTGAGTCACGCGAGCCGAGGCGATGTTTTCCTCTGGCCTACCTGGGAACGGCAGGCGAAGTGGATCGGCAGGGTTTCGCTGTGCTTACGGCCTGCCCTGAGCCCGGGTGCTCTCAGCCCGCTGTCGCAGGAAAAAAGCGAAAGCGCCGCGCGTCGGGGGGAGCACGCAGCGCCTTCGGGGCATCCGCTCAACTACGAACGACAGCCGCAAGCCCATGAGTACGAAGCACGCCAATTTTGCGCATGACAATCGTCAGAGCTCAGCGCGACCCGCGATTCGACTCAGCCACCAGACGGATGACGGCCAGCCGGCCGGCGAGCTCAGCGGGATCCTTCGCGGGCAAGAACCGCGACTCGGCGCCTTCGCGCGGCACCTCGAGGAACGTCGACGGGAGGAAGGCGGTGAGTTCTCCCACCAGGCGCTCAAACTGCACGGCCGTCGCGCCATCGACCTTCTTCTCCACCTTGTAAAACGGGAGCGGGAAGTCGCGATCGATCGCCGCCGCATCCATCACGAAGGTGTTCGTGTTGAAAACTGGAATGGAGTCTTGATCGAAGTCCGCCGGAAACCGGAAGCCTTCGATGACCTGCGGCGTGCCGTCGAGGCGCGCGGGGGCCCCGCCCTTGTCGCCCTTCGCCTTGCGCACCACTTCGGCCGAGAGCGCCACGCCGCGTTCGAGGTGCGCGCCGATGACTGCCGGGTCGAGCGTCGCGCCGAGGTTGTCCACGTTCGACATCATCAGCAACGTGCCGCCGGCCGCGCGGAACTTGCCGAGCAGGCCGCTCTTCCGCAGCGCGAAGGTCAAGTCGCCATGGCCCGTGGCGTACGGCGAGACGTCACCATCTGATTCTTTGAAGAGCTCACCTTGCGGTGTCAGGCGCACCGAGACGAACTGCGCGAACACCTCGACGTTCTTCGCGCCGAGCTCTTCGACGTGTCGAAGCAGACGCTCGTGCGTCGCGAAGCTGCTCATCACGTACACCGGCACGTCGGGCCCGGCGTGCCGCACGTCGTCGAGCTTCAGCTTGAGAAAGGTGCGGTCTTCGAGCACCGGCACCACGGCCTTCACCACGCCACCGAAACGGGTGGCCATGCCGCCCGCGAGAATCACCACGCCCACCTTCTTCGCGGCGATGGCCTCTTTGCCGAGCTTGACCAGGCGGCGGTGCGCTTCGCTGCCCGGCTCGGGGAGCGCGCGCACGTCTTCAGGCGCCGGTGCGGTGAGCTTGCCGGTCACCGCGTTGCTGGTGGCGGCCTGCGCGAGGCGGGTGATGAAGGTGTCGAGTTGGGTGATGTCGAAGCCCCAGGGGGCCAGGCGGGTGACGAGCGCAGAGTCGATCTTCATGGGAGCGCGGAATGTAGTGAGGCGCCGCGCGAGTTCCCAACCCGGAGATGGGGATCCTGAGGTTCTCCACGCGAACCTCGACGGGCAATCTGAATCCCGACTCGCTAAAAGGCCGCCCGTGACTGAACACCGGCGCGGCGTTGTGTGGGGCGTGTGCGCGTATTTGATGTGGGGGCTCTTTCCACTCTACTGGCCGTTGCTCAAGCCCATCGGCGCCCTCGAAATTCTCGCGCACCGGGTGGTGTGGTCGTTGAGCGTTTTGGTCGTGTTGCTCGTGGTCACCGGCAAGCTCGGCTGGTTGCGGAACGCCGAGCGCTCGAAGCTGGCCTGGCTCACGCTCGCGGCGGTGCTCGTCTCGTTCAACTGGCTGCTCTACATCTGGGCGGTCAACGCAGG
>JAYTAT010000201.1:0-1980 GCA_043737315.1 Archangium sp. | reverse complement strand
ACCGAAGAGGCGCTCGGCTGGGTGGAGCGCTTCTGGAATACCAGCTTCGGCCGCTCGCTTCAGAACGCGCGGGTGCACCGCGAGCTGCCGTTCGCTTTCCGGCTGCCCGGGGGCGATGGCCCGGCGTTGATCATCCGCGGGCAGATCGACCTGTTGGTCGAGCGGGAAGATGAGCTGCTGGTCATCGACTACAAGACCTCAACCCGGCCCGCCGCGGGGCTCGAGCCGTACCGCTTTCAGCTCGGGTGCTACGCGCTGGCGGCACGACGCTTCATCACCGGGCTTCGCCCGTTGAAAGCGGGGATCGTCTTCCTGCGCGACGAGCGCCCTGAGCCCCAGTTCCTCACCGACTTCGAGCCCAACGCGCTCTTTGCTCCGCTCGCAGTGGAGAGCGCGGGCCTCGCCGAAGCCCAGCGCACCGGGATCTGGCCGGGTCAGCCCCGCCCACGGTGCGAGGCGCTGGGCTGCGGCTACGTCTACCGCTGCCACCCGGTCTGAAAAATCAGAGGGCGGCTCCTCCAGAGGGGTGGCGCGGTCTCGACAGCAGCAACCGTGCCGGGTTGGCGACCCAACAGTCTGGGCCTTCCCGGGCTGCGGGTATGTCTACCGGTGCAACCCCTGAGCGCGTAAAAGCGCCGCATGCCGAACGTGGTCATCGTGGGCGCCCAATGGGGCGACGAAGGTAAAGGGAAGATCGTCGACCTGCTGACCGAGCACGCCCAGGTGGTGGTGCGTTTTCAGGGCGGCAACAACGCGGGCCACACGCTCGTGGTCGGCGGCCAGAAGACCGTGCTGCACCTGATTCCCTCGGGCGTGCTGCACGCCGGGAAGACCTGCGTCATCGGCAACGGGTGTGTGATCGACCCCACCGTGCTGATGAAAGAAATCGACGCACTGCGCGCCCGTGGCTACCTGCAAGACAGCGCGCAGCTGATGATTTCCGAGCACGCGCACGTGATCTGCCCGTGGCACAAACACCTCGATGCGCTCCGCGAGAAGGCGCGTGGGGGCGGGGCGATCGGCACCACCGGCCGTGGCATCGGGCCTGCTTACGAAGACAAGGTCGCGCGCCGGGGCATCCGCATGCGTGACCTGCTCGACGGCGACCGCCTGCGCCGCCGGGTCAAAGACCGTCTCACCGACGCGCTGGAAGAGATCAGCCGACTCGCGCGCCTGGCCAAGGCCGATGAGCCGCTCCTCGACGTCGAGGCGATCGTCTCGGAGTACCTGGTGCTCGGCCAACGGCTCAAGGAGTTCGTCGGCGAGGCCTCTTTGTTCCTCGACGGTCACGTCAGGAAAGGCACCC
This sequence comes from Archangium sp., assembly GCA_043737315.1. Classification (GTDB taxonomy): domain Bacteria; phylum Myxococcota; class Myxococcia; order Myxococcales; family Myxococcaceae; genus Archangium_A. The sequence continues at coordinate 674 of JAYTAT010000201.1, read as the reverse complement.
GCATCCTCTTCGAAGGCGCGCAGGGCACGCTGCTCGACGTCGACCACGGCACCTATCCCTACGTCACCAGCAGCAACACGGTGGCGGGCAACGCGGCGGTCGGCTCGGGCCTGGGCCCCACGGCGATCGACAAGGTGCTGGGCATCACCAAGGCGTACACCACGCGCGTGGGCGGCGGTCCTTTCCCCACCGAGCTGACGGACGCGACGGGCGAGCGCCTGCGCAAGGTCGGCGATGAGTTCGGGGCCACCACGGGCCGGCCGCGCCGGTGCGGTTGGCTCGATACGGTGGTGCTGCGCTACGCGGCGCGCGTCAACGGGCTGTGGGGGCTCGCGCTCACCAAGATGGACATCTTGAGCGGGCTGGAGTCGCTCAAGGTCTGCACGGCATACGAGCTCGATGGCCAGAAGCTCACGGAGCTGCCGGGCGACATCGAAGAGTTTTCCCGCGTGCAGCCGATCTACGAAGAGCTGCCGGGCTGGGAGGAGCCGCTGGCCGGGGCTCGTACCATCGATGACCTGCCTGCCAACGCGCAGCGGTACATGCGGCGCATCGAAGAGATCGTGGGCATCCCGGTGGTCTGCGTCTCAGTCGGCGCAGAGCGGGGCGAGACGATTCTCCTTCAAAACCCCTTCAGGTCTTGAGCCGATGAGGTCCCTCTCACTTCATTTCGC
>JAYTAT010000200.1:0-5067 GCA_043737315.1 Archangium sp. | reverse complement strand
TGGGCCTTCGCGCGGCCTCCAGAGAAATCGAGGTGACCGCCGTGAGACCCAGCTTGCCGGGCACCCTGGCGAGCGAGAGCTGCTCGGTGGAAGAGGTGGCCAGCTCGAGGCCCGCGCGCACGGCGGCCATGCGTTCAGGATCGAGCGTGGAGACTTTCTGGTGCCACTGGCTGCTGGCCACCACCCGGCCGTCGGCGTCGACGATCTCGAGGGTGGTGACGCTGGGGGCGTGTTCGACCAGCCAACGATCGAGCACCGAGAGGGTGAGCGCGAGCACCACCATCGGGGCACCAGCGCCGCGCGGCCCGACCTGAATGGCGGCGGGCATCCACGGCCCACCACCGCTGTCTTGCGCTGAACCCAGCGCCATCTGACCGGGTTCACCAAAGGTGGCGAGCGCCACGAGCGGGAGCAGCTTCGCCAGTTCGTCGCGGGTTATCTTGATCTGCGGGCGCCCCTCGAGGCCATCGACGAGCGGGGCCAGGCCGGGGCGCGCGGGATCGACCAGCGTGGCGGCGGCGACGACTGAAGATTGGCTCGAGAGAATGCGCAGCCCACCCGCGGCTTCGTCTGCGGTGACGTTCGGCCAGTCGATCAACAGGGCAGATTGCGCGAGTGATTCGAGCGAGACGGCGAGCTGCGTGCCGGTGGCCTCAGCGGCCGCGGCGGCCAGGGCGCGCTGTTCACGTTCGAGCCGGGAGCCAAGCTCGCGTTCGGCTTCGCGCAGCAGCCAGAAGCCTGCAAAGGCCAACGGAATCACCGCGGCCGCGAGCACGAACAACAGCAACTTCTGAGACAGCCGCAGCATCGAGGCGTGACGATACGCGAAGAACCGGCAGTTACCTCGCCCTGCGAGCGGGCGGAACTCGGCGCGGAGCACGAGGTGAGGGGCTCACCTGCGTGCACGACGGCCCCTCACGCAGTTCGTTGTGCGGTGCCCAACTGATCACTGCGCAACACCACGCTGCCAGTCACCGCCTTCGCGCGCTTCTTCAGCTCAGCCGCCATCCGCGCCAGCTCGGGGTGATCGACCGTGCCATCCGTCATCACGGCCGCGATCGACACGCTCATCACCGGAAACTTCCGCCGCTGACCGTACCGATCCTCAGCCTCGATGTACCCGCGCTCACGATCACCCCGCTCGTAATAGAGCGGAATGATCCGATCGAACGACTCGATCAACCGCCTGCAGATCGCATCGACCTGATCCGGCCGCACGATGAACACGAAGTCATCACCGGCGACATGCCCGACGAACTCCGAGCCATCACCCATCTGCGAGACGACTTCGCGCAGCAGGTCGGCCGTCTGCTTCACCACACCATCCGCCTTGGCGAAGCCGTAGAAGTCGTTGAACGCCTTCAAATTGTCGAGGTCGAGGTAGCAGAACGCGAACGGCGACTTCTCGCGCAACCGCCGCTGCACCTCGCGTTCGATCGCCGCTGAACCCGGGAGCAACGTGGTGGGGCTCGCGCTCGTATCGGCCATGCGGCGGCGAAGCACCGACTCGACCCGCGCACCGAGCTCGAGCGCGTCGAACGGCTTGGTCAGGTAGTCATCACCACCCAGCTTGAGCGCCCGCACCTTCGCCGACGTATCGCCGCGCGCCGAGATGAAGATCACCGACATCGGCCCGCCCGCACGATCGGCCTTGAGCGTCTCGAAGAAACGGAAACCATCCCCATCGGGCAACGAGACGTCGAGCAACAGCAGCTCGGGGCGTTTGCGCGCGATGCACGCGGTGGCCTCGGCAACCGTGCCAGCGCGGTCGACATCGAAGCCCTGATTGGAAAGCACCTCGGCACAGATCGCGGTGATCTGCGGATCATCATCGATCACCAGCACCCGGCCACGGCTGCCCTGACGCTCCTTGAGCAGCGCCTCGACGCTCGAGAGGAAGCTCGCGGTCGTCAACGGCTTCTGCAGGAACGCGCTCGCGCCCGCCCGCAGCGCCTCGGCCCTGACGTCGGCGCCTGACACCATCAACACCCGCGCCGCCTTGGTCTCGGGGTCGTGCCGGAGGATCTCGAGCAGGCCCAGGCCTTCCACGTCAGGCAGGCGGTGATCGAGGGTGATCACATCGGGCCGTACCCGCCGCGCCACGGCGAGCGCGTCGTGCCCCCGATCTGCGACGAGCACGCGGAAGCCGGCGCTGAGCAGCTTCGCCTTGAGCAGCCAGGCGATCTGCGGCTCGTCTTCCACCACCAGCACCGTGCCGCGCGGTGCCTTCACGGCCTCCTCGGGGTTCGGCGCCCGCTCGGGCGGCTCTTCGGGGAAGACGGCCACGAAGCGCGCGCCTTCGGCGATCGACTCGGCCCAGATGCGGCCACCATGCGATTCGACGATGGTGCGGCAGATCGACAGGCCAAGGCCCGTGCCCGGCAGCGAGCGTGTCTTCGCCGAACGCGCCTGCTCGAACCGATCGAAGATTCGCTCGAGATCAGGCTCGGCGATCACCTCACCTGAATTCCACACCGAGAGCACGGCGCTGCCCGGCAGCTCAGCCGAGTGGCCCACGGTCACCTTCACCAAGCCACCCTGCGGGGTGAACTTCACCGCGTTGGTGAGCAGGTTGTTGATCACCTGGTTGAGCCGGTTGGGGTCGGCCAGCAGCTTCACGTCGGTGGCGGTGACCTCGAGGCGCACCTCGATCTTGCGCTCGTTGAACGAGGGCCCGTAGCGCTCGACGGCGACCTTCACCAGCTCATCGAGCCGCATGAGCTGAAAGTCCATGCGCATGCCGCCCTGTTCGAACTTGGCGAGGTCGAGCAGATCATCGACCAGCGCGTTGAGGCGCTCGGTCGATTCGCGTGCCATCGACAAAAAGCGCTTCTGCTTCTCGTTGATGTCACCGGCGAGGTTGTTGAGCACCAGGTCGAGCGCGCCCGCGATGCTGGTCAGCGGCGTGCGCAACTCGTGGCTGATGATGCCGACGAACTCGTCTTTCCGCAAAGCGAGCAGCTTCTGCTCACTGACGTCACGCAGCACCAGCACGAGGCCCTTGAGTTCGCGCGCGGGGCCCGCCACCGGGGTGACCACCAGCTCGAGATCGCGCTCGTGCAGCCGCAGCTCCTCGCGCATGGTCTTGGCGCCGCCGTACTCCCAGCCGCGCACCAGCTCGAAGGGCGAGAGGCCCAGCGTCGCCGTGAGCCGCTCGAAGTCAGGCCGCGCATCATCACCGGCGAGGCCCAGGAACTCGCGAGCGGCGCGGTTGACCACCACCACCCCGCCCTTCGCATCGGTCAGGATCACCCCGTCGCCCATCGCCTCGACCATCTGCTCGATGCGAAGGCGGGCCTCCCGTTCGGCCGCGCGCACGTGGGTGATGGCGTCGGTGGTCTGATTGACCAACAGGTCGAGCAGCTCACCGTCGTCCGTGCTGTACGAATCGGGGCGCGTCGAGAACAGCGCCAGGGTGCCCACGGTCTGCTTTTCTGAAACGAGCGGCACCGAGATCGCGCAAGCGAACGTCGAGAGCCCTTCGGCCACACCGGCGATCTCGCCACCGACGTTGGTGGTCACCTTCTCTTCCGGCAGCACCACGCCGGCCGCCTTGCGGTGCGCCGAAAGCACGGAGTCCTTCACGTGCAGCAACGCGCCTTCGTTCATCGCCGTGGTGCAGCGAATGCGCAGCGCCGCCGTCTGACCATCACTCGACTCGATCAGCACCGCGCTCGCGTCATGCGGCAACACGCGCCCCACCGTGGCCAGCAGGCGGTCGACGATGGCATCCAACGAAGGCGCGTCTTTCGCGCTCTGCCGGCTCACCTCGTACATCACGTTCAACGCCTCGACGCGCTTGTGCAGCGACTCGACCAGGCGCTCCTTCTCTTTTCGCAGCTGCGCGACGGCCAGCGCGTTGCGCACGGTCATCGTGAGGTCGTTGATGTCCCACGGCTTGGTGACGTAGCGGAACACCTGCCCCTCGTTGATCGCGGAGATCAGATCGTTGGGGTTCGTGTACGCAGTCAGAAGAATGGTGGTGACCCCGATGCCTTCCTTCCGGGCTTCACGCACGAGCTCGATGCCCGTCATGTCGGGCATCTTCTGATCGGTGATCAACAGATCGACGGGCCGGCTGCGCAGAATGGTGAGCGCTTCAGGCCCTGACTTCGCCGTGAGCACGAACGCGAGTCGGTCGAACGTGCGGCAGAGCACGTCGAGCACGTTGGGCTCGTCATCGACGCACAGAATGGTTGGCTTCACGGACACGGGGGAGACCGCAGTGTAGGCCGCTCTGGCCCCGGGTCGAAAAACCTACATTGCCTACCTGCTACTTCCGCTTCACTTCTGCGGCTTGCCGGCCGAGTCGACCTTCTCGCCGTTGCTGATCGACATGCGCACCAGCTCGCGCAGCACGCGGTTGCGCTTGATGTTGCCGAGGATCTCCTTGAGGTCTTCGTACACCGTCGGATCGTTGATCACCGCGCCGAGCGTGCCTTCGCCTGCGTTGACGCGCGTGGTGATCTTCTTCACGTCAGCCACCGCGGAAGCGAGGTCACCCAGCAGCGACTTCGCGTCGCCGTAGACCAGTTGGTAGACCGCGCCGTCCTTGGTGGTCTTGGCGTCGTGAATGAGCTTCGCCAGCTCGTCGGCCGCCTCACCCAGGTCGGTCACCGCCATGGCCACCTTCTTGTCGTAGATGAGCGCGTGGAGTGAGCCCTCGCCGTTCTTCACGTCGGCCAGCAGCACGTCGACCTTGGCGACCGCGCTGTCGAGCCGCACCGCCACGGCCGAGGCGCTGGCGAGCAGGCCCTTTAGATCGTCGCTCGCCTTCTTGTCGTAGATGAGGGTGTGGGCCACGCCCTTGCCGCCCTCGATCTCGGCGGCGATGTTGCGCGCCGCGCGGATGAACTGGAGCACGTCGTTCTGAATTTCGGGCGTGGTGTACGACTGCACGCCCGAGCGCAGGTCGCGCGTGATGCCCACCGCGTTGTCGATGACTTCGCCCGTTGCCTTCAGCAGCGAGGAGATGTCGCCCGAGGTGCCCGTGGGCAGCTCGCCGTGATTGGGCACGACGTCTTTCTCGGGAGAGCCCAGCGAGATGTCGACCGCCTTGTCGCCCAG
>JAYTAT010000199.1:0-1981 GCA_043737315.1 Archangium sp. | reverse complement strand
CCCTGGCCCGATGGGCTCCACGAGGCCGAAGAGATCCACTGTCATTACTGCGGCACTTCGTACGTGGTGCGTTTCACCGACGAGGGCCGGCTGAAGCTGAAGGAGATCTAGTTTTTCCGCGGACGGACCAGGTTCACAAAGCGCGAGTTGGCTCGACGCCCGACCCAGCTGCGAAGACGCCTTACGTTGGGCGGTGACCGAAGATCGCCGTACCGACGCGAACCAGCGTGGCGCCTTCTTCGATCGCCACCTCAAAGTCTCCGGTGGTGCCCATCGAAAGCTGCGCCAGGCCGTGAGGCTGCGCGAGCTCATGAAGGGCCCGGAAGTGCGGCCTCGAAGCCTCTGCATCCTCACTGAACGGCGGCATCGCCGTGAGCCCGACGACCTCGAGCTGAGGCAGCGCACGCACGGCGTCGATGAACGAGCCCAACTCAGAAGGCCCGATACCCGCCTTCGACGCTTCACCCGCCACGTTCACTTCGATGAGACACTTCAGCGGCGCACCCACGCGGCGCTTCGAGAGCTCCTGCGCGACCTCGAGCCGCTCCAGCGCGTGAAACAGAAACGCCGCCTTCGCGACGTACTTGGCGTTCTTCGGCTGCACCGGACCAATCGCATGCCACCGAAACCCCGCGCACTCGGCGAGCCCTGCGTGTTTGTCGCGCAGCTCCTGAGCGTAGTTCTCGCCGAAGTCGCGCTGGCCCAGCTCCCAGCCGAGGCGGATCAAATCTGGCGGATGCAGCTTGCTGACCGCGATCAGCGTGACCGACTCGCGCGGCCTGCCGGCCTTCACGCACGCGGCCGCCACCCGGCTCTCCACGGCAGCGAAGTTCGCCTGCAGGGTCGCTCTGTCGATCATGCGCCGTCCATGGGCAGCCGCAGGCCCGCCGCGCGCAGCAGCTCGACCGTGTCTGCGAGCGGGAGGCCGATCACGTTGCTGGGGCTGCCGACCACCGAGGTGATGAACGTGCCGGCTCGGCCCTGCAACGCGTAGCCGCCCGCCTTGTCAGCGCCTTCACCGGTGCTCACGTACCAGGCGATCTCCGCCTCGCTCAGCGTGCGGAAGTGCACTTCAGAGACCACCACGCGGGCGGTGATTCCCCGCGGGCTCGAGACCGCGATTCCCGTCATGACCTGATGCGCCCGGCCTGCGAGGCGGCGGAGCATGGTGGCCCCCAGCGCGGCATCGTGGCCCGGCTTACCCAGGACTTCGTCGTCGATCACCACGGAGGTGTCAGCGGCCAGACGCAGGCCTTCGCCCGCAGCCTTCGCTCTTGCGAGCCGCTCGACGTAAGCGGCGGCTCGTTCGCCTGCGTGCAGGGTTTCGTCGAGATCCGCGGGCATGACCTCGAAGGGAACTCCGAGGTGGCCCAGCAGCTCGCGACGACGGGGTGAGGCTGAGGCGAGGATGAGGTTCAAGGTGTTGGCCCCTCTCCCCGGAGGGAAGAGGGAGGAGATGTCAGCTGTCGCTGATGACCTTGTCGATGGCCGAGTCGTTGGTGACGACCTTGCCGACCTGCTTGAGCGACTTGAGGAAGCCCTCGCGCACTTCGAACTGCTTGCCCTTGACCGCCTCGGTCTTGAGCTGGGTCTTCTGGGTCTCGAAGTCAGGATCACTGGGCGACTTGCGCTCATCGACCACGGCCACCACGAGGGTGTCACCGACCGACAGCACCTGCTCGATGGTTCCTGCCGCCTTCATGTCGAAGATCATCTTCTTCACGGCGGGCTCTTTACCCAACTGCGGAATGTCGTCGGCGGCCGAGTTGAACGAACCGGTCTCCTTGGCCTCAGGCCTGGTCTCTGCCGCGAACGCGAAGGGGTTCGAGCCGCCCTCGCTCTTGGCCGCGGGGAAGAGATCGCTGAGCTTCTTGCCGGCCTTCACGTCGGCGAGCGCCTTGTCGGCATCGGCCTTCGCGAGCGCCTTCGCCTTTTCCTTCACGAACAGTTGCAAGGCGATCTCCTTGCGAACGGTGTCGAG
>JAYTAT010000198.1:0-5074 GCA_043737315.1 Archangium sp. | reverse complement strand
GTGACCTTCTTCTCGCGCAGCACCCGCAAGATGCCCGCCTCTGCGAGCTCGGGGTTGGTGAAGCAGCCTTTGAACGGCGCGCCGATCAGCTCGTCGCGGGTGCAGCCGGTCAGCGCTTCCATCTGAGCGTTCACGTCGGTGATGATGCCCGACGGATCCGTGGTCATCAGCGCGTCGATGTTCGCTTCGAACAAGGAGCGTGTGTAGAACTGCTGATCGCGCAACCGCTGGGCGAGCTTCTCCTGCTCGGCCTCGATCTGCTTGCGCGCGGTGTTGTCGGTGCCGATGAGCAGGTAGCCGATGATCACCTCTTCGGCGTCGCGCAAGGCGGTGACCGAGACCAGGGCGGGGAAGCGGCTCTCGTCTTTGCGGATGTAGGTCAGATCGTAGATGTCTTCGATGCCGCGCGAGGCCTTGAAGACCAGCGCCTCGAAGCCGGGGCTGATGGGCGTGCCGAGCTCTTCGCTCAGGGCGTTGGCGCGAAGAATCAGCTCGCGTGGGTCTGAGATGTCAGCCGGGGTGATCTTGTCGACCACGTCGGCGGCGAGGTAGCCGAGCATTCGTTCGGCGCCCACGTTGAAAATTTGAATCACGCCGCGCGCATCGGTGGCGATGCTGGAGAAGTTGGGGCTGTTGAAGATGGCCTGCTGCAGCGCGAAGGTCTCCAACACGCTCTTAGGCTTGCGAGACATCACGGTCTTATACGCGCATTCCCCAAAGCGAAATGCAGTGCCTTTGCTCCTTCGGAATGACGGAGGGCATCCTTTCAGGTTGATGGAAGCGCGGGCCGCTCGTTGGTGCCAAGGGGGCCACATTACTTGCTTCCTCAAGACGGCTTCATTCGTGCTCGGCGTCGGCCCATGAACGTCATCTTCACCGCGCCCGGCCCGCTCAAGAGCGTGCTCCCGTGGATCCTCAGCTGCGCGCTGCTGCTCGTATGGGCCTTCGGCGCGATCACCGCCAACCGCATGGCCGGCTACGTCAACGGCTTCTTCATCGCCGGGGCGGTGATGGTGATGGTCAGCCTCTTTCTGGGGCGCAAGGTCATCACCCTCAAGGCATCGAAATGATGCGCCTTGATTTCACATTGATGGGCTTACAGGCCACGCTGCCCACGCAAAGAGCCGCAATTGCTCACGTCGCGCAGTTGGCCCCGATGCTGCTTTGGTAAGCCGGCAGCGCGAATCAACGCGGCGTACCTGGAGGTTACATGAACTGGACTCAATTCAGAGGCGACATCAAGCAGGTCGGCGGCAAGTTCAAGCAGCAGTGGGCCAAGCTGACCGATGACGATTTGCTTTTGCTCGAAGGCAAAAAAGACGTGTTCCTCGGCAAGCTGCAGGAGCGCACGGGCCTGGCCAAGGACGAAGCCGAGAAGCAGCTCGACGCGTTCGTCGCGAAGCTCCACGAAGGTTCTGACGCAGTGAGCGGTAAGTCATGATCTGGACGATCGCGGTCATTTTGGTGGTGCTCTGGGCGTTGGGCCTGGTCACCTCGTTCACCATGGGTGGCTTCATCCACATCCTGCTCGTACTCGCGGTGGTGGTGGTGTTGGTGCGGCTGATTCAGGGCCGGAAGGCGCTCTGACTGAAGTCGACCCCGGGGGGCCTCAAGAGAGGCCTTCTGGGGCGCTCTTTCGTTTGCCGATGAGCCCGTAGCTCTTGAGCTTGCGGTACAGCGTGGCCGAGCCGATCTTCAGCTGCTCGGCAGTGTGGGTCTGGTTGCCGCCGTTGAGGGCGAGCGCGGCCACGATGTAATCCTTCTCGACGTCATTGAGCGCGCGCACGGCGCCTGTGGACGCCACGGGTATGGGAAAGGCCTGACGCACTTCTTCAGGCAAATCTTCCAGCTCGACCCGGGTGCCGCGTGCCAGCGCGATGGCTCGCTCCATGGCGTTCTCCAACTCACGCACGTTGCCTGGCCACTCGTAGCGCAGCAGTTGGTCACCCGCTTCGGGCGCAATGCCAGTCATCTTTCGTTTCATGCGGAGCGCCGCATCGGAGAGCAGCAGGCGCGCCAAAGGCAACACATCATCGCGACGGTCACGCAGGGAAGGCACCTTCAGGTCGACCACCTTGAGGCGGTAATAGAGATCCTGCCGGAAAGAGCCGCTCGCGACGCCCTGGGCGAGATCGCGGTTGGTGGCCGCCAGCACGCGCACGTCGACGCGCCGGTTCTTGTTCTCGCCCACCCGACGAATCTCGCGCTCCTGCAAAGCGCGCAGGAGCTTGACCTGCATGCCGGGGGAGACTTCGCCAATCTCATCGAGCAGCAAGGTGCCGCTGTGGGCCGCCTCGAAGAGACCCGGTCGATCCTGGGTGGCGCCGGTGAACGCGCCGCGCGAGTGGCCGAAGAGCTCGCTCTCGAGCAGCGTCTCGGTGATGGCACCGCAGTTGACCGCGATGAAGGGGCCCGACGATCGGGTCGACTCTTCGTGCACCAGCCGCGCGATGCGCTCTTTACCCGAGCCGCTCTCACCGGTGATCAACACGGTCGAGTCGACCTTCGCGACGCGGCGGGCCAGGTCGACGACCTTGCGCATCGAGGTGCTGCGCGCGACGAGACCGGTGGGCTCTTCGACCTCGGGCACCACCTTGACCAGCGCGCGGCGGGTCTCGCGCAACTTGCGCTCTGCGGCCTTGAGCGTCTCGGTCACCCGGTGCAACGAGACGTCGAGTGATTCGGACAGCCGGGTGGCCGCGAAGAAGCCGATTTCGGCGGCGCGCTCTTCGCCCCACTCCTCGCGGGTGCGGGCGATGAGGTGGCAGGCAGCGTCGCCCCGGGCCACGCAGCGATCCTCGAGCACGAAGAGCTCCTTGCCCGCGCTGCGGCCCAGGTAGCCGCTGCGCAGCCCACACAACGTCCAGCACACCGGAACATCGGAGCGGCCAAAGTGCAGCAGGTGCTGCTCGGCTTCGTACGACGAGAGCAGGGCGACGCCGGTGGTCGACAACGCCCCCGCACCGCCCGCTTCTTCGCAGCACAGGCCCTGCAGCTCTAGAATGCGGGCACCCGCTTTGAGCCAGTCTTCTTCGCTGTCCCAGGTGAACTGGGCCTTGAGCGACTCCGCCATGCGCCAGCCGTGCGCGAAGCCGAACTGGGTGAGCACTGCGCGGGCGGCCGTGAGGCCAAAGTTCTCCACGAGGTACTTGCGCAACAGGCCCATGGCCACCGCGTCGATCAGCAACGCCCGCTGACCCCCGAAATGAATCAGCCCGGTCTCGGGGTTCAGCTCCAGCAGCTCTTTGTGGTCCAAATCGCCTACACGCACGTGACTTGCCTTCCGGTCGAACTGAATGACGGGTACTTCAGAATGAAGGGAAAAGCGAACATCGCTCGGCGAGGTGCGTGCCAAATAGCCTGAATGGTTGAGTTCTTTCCGTGGCCTCGAAACTGCTCACCGTGCAGGCATGACCCCCAAATCTCTCGCTGGTTGTGTGCTGCTTCTCTCGTTCGCGCTGGCGTGTGGTCCCGCCGGCACGGGCCCCGATGGTGGCAACGGCGGCGGCGGCGGAACTGCGACGGGTGGGGGCAGGGCCACGGGCGGCGGAACTGCGGCCGGCGGCGGCACGGGCATGGGGGGCGGCGGTGGTTCGGTCGCCTCGATTCCCACCATTCTGATGACCACGCCGCTGATGGGCGCGCTCAACGTGTCGGTGAACAGCAACGTACAGGTTCGCTTCAGCGAGGCGATGAACCCCTCGACCCTCACCACCAGCACCTTCACGGTGACCAGCGGCAGCCCCGCGATGGCGGTGGTCGGCACCATCATCTACGGCCAGCAGCGCGCGACCTTCCGCCCCGCGGCGAACCTCGCGGCGAACACGCTCTTCACGGCGACCATCACCACCGGAGCGAAGACCCTCAACGCCACCGCGCTGGCCACCAGCTACGTCTTCAACTTCACCACCGGCAGCAGCCTCGCGCCGCTGGCCCCGGTGAACCTGGGCACCGCCGGCAACTTCGTGATTCTGGCCAAGACGGCCATCTCGACCGTTCCCACGTCTGCGGTGACCGGCAACGTGGCCGTCAGCCCGGCCGCGGCGAGCTTCATCACCGGCTTCTCGCTCACCGCCGATGCGACCAACGTCTTCTCGCGTTCGCCGCAGGTCACCGGGCAGATCTTCGCCGCCAACTTCGCCGTGCCCACGCCGTCGAACCTGACCACCGCGGTCGGCGACATGGAGCTGGCCTTCACCGACGCGGCCGGCCGCCCCGCGGGCATCACCGAGCTGGGCGCCGGCAACATCGGCGGCATGACGCTGACCCCGGGCGTCTACCAGTGGGGCACGGGCCTGCTGATTCCCAGCAACGTGACCCTCAACGGCAACGCGACTGACGTCTTCATCTTTCAGATCGCAAGCGACCTCACCATCAACAACGGCGTGCGCATCACGCTGACCGGCGGCGCGCTGGCGAAGAACGTGTTCTGGCAGGTGTCGGGAAAGATCGCGATGGGCACCACCTCGTATGCCGAAGGCGTGATGCTCTCGCAGACGGCCATCGTGCTGTCCACCGGGGCTTCGATCAAAGGCCGGCTGCTCGCTCAGAGCGCGGTCAGCATCGACGCCAGCACCGTCGTTCAGCCCGCGCCGTAATCGCACCCCGAGCGCTCGCAGGAGATCGCCATGAAGAAACTTCTTCGAGTGTTGACGGTGTTGGTTCTGTCGGTGGTGGCGCTCTACTACGTGGGCGTCAACGCGCTGCTCGCCTCCCCGTGGGGCGAGCTGGTGCTCAACAACAGCCCTCAGCTGGTGCAGATTCACTACACGAAGGCGTGGACGATCATCCCGCTGCAGTTCGAGGTGCGTGACTTTCAGCTCTCGATGCAAGACCGCACGGTGCAGGTGATGATCACCGCCGACGAAGTGCACGGCAACCTGCACCCGTGGACCCTGCTGCACCAGCGCTTCATGGCCACCCAGGTCAAGGCGAGCGGCGTGGTGATGCACATTCGCCCGCGCATGAAGAAGGGTGACCCGCTCGAGGCGCACCTCGACCAGCTGCCCCCGATTCTGGGCTACGAGACGGCGCTGCTCGACCAGGCGGCGAACCCCAACGAGGTGCGGGCCGA
>JAYTAT010000197.1:0-1985 GCA_043737315.1 Archangium sp. | reverse complement strand
TCGAGATGTGCGAGGTGATGCGGGCGCCCTTGGTGCCGATGGGATCCTTCGAGATCTGCACCAGGACTTCCTGGCCGACCTTGAGCAGATCCTCGATCTTCTGCTGCTTCTTGGGCGGCTCGGCCTTGCGCTTCTCGCGGGGGGCCCGGTCACCGTGACGCGGCTCCTTGGGCTCCTTCTCCTTGAACCGAACGTCGCGCGGGGCCTGGGTACGCTGGGCCTCGAGTTTGTCGGTCTCGACCACGGGCGCAGCGTCCACCACGGCGCCCTCCACGCCCTCGGCATACCCCTCGACGATGGGCAGGTTCGATTCAGAAACCGCCGCGGCCACCACGTCAGCGCCGGTCGGTGCAGGGTTCGCCTCGGCGACGGCGGCAGCCACCACCTCGGTACCCGACGTCGACTCGGCTGGACCTGCCTGGGTCACCGCAGGCGCGGGCGCAGACTCGCCAGCAGCCTGGGCATCGGGCGGCGTGGGCGCACTGGGAGCCGGGTGCGCGGCGGCATCTTCGGCTTCTTCGGCGGGCACTTCATCGACGTCGTCGTCGTTTTCGCCCTCCGTCATGTCGAACTGATGACGGGTCATGTCGGGGTCGAACAGCACGTCGCCGACGTAGAGGAACCCGGCCTTGTCGAGCCCGATGTCTACGAACGCAGCCTGCATACCCGGGAGCACGCGTGTGACGCGCCCCTTGTAGATGTTACCGACGATGCCCCTGTCTTTTTTTCGCTCGAGATAAAACTCAGCGATGTGGCCCTGCTCGACCAGCGCGACACGGGTCTCCCGACCCGCGGCGTTGATGACGAGTACGCTGCTCATGGATGAATCCGTTCTGTGCAGCACGACCACGTGGTCCCCACGGACGGGACGCAGGACTCACACGGGTCGACGGCTGCAACGATAGGCAGGAGGCGGCGCCACTCGCAGGAAGCTCACGCTGTGGTGTCACTCCGCAAAGGTCAGCCACCAGACCCCCTGCCGGTTTGAATCGATGAACCCCGCGGCCCAACTGCCCGCGAAGCCGACTTCGCCCTCTTTAACTGCCGCCCCACTTGGGGTGTCGCCCCGCTTCAGGGTCGACTCGAGAGCCCCGTCCGAAAATGTTGACGACCAGAGCGTTTCACGAACGGAGCGATGAAGGAAGGAAATGTCAGAAAAGTTCACGCCCGGGCAGAAGGCAGCTCTGGGCGCGGGTTCTTGGCCTTCCGTTGGAGCTTCAGGGCGGTCCACGCCGGGTCGAGCATCACCTTCTTGGTGTCGGTCAGCCCCATCTCGAGCGCGGCAAGGCGCACGAAGTCTTCCGACGGGGCATGGGTCAGCTCAATCGAGGTCGGAAAACAGACCCAGATGGAGCCGGTCACGGCCATGCCTCGGGTCAATGAAGCGAGCTTCTCGACCAGCTCGGTCTTCTTCGCAGAAAAGAGCACCTGCACGTCGAGGCCCGTCTTGGCGGTGTCGATGAGCGCGGCGCCTTCGGGAAGCGGGAGCAGCGCTTCCATGAAGCCGACCGGTGCGTTGTGAATCGACACGTTCATCCCGGCGCGAATGCCGAGCATGGAGGTGAGGGGCGCAATGAGAAAGGGGCCACCGAAGCTCACCGTCGGACCTCGAAGTGGGTGAAGAGTGCGTCGATGGGGCTGTCTTTGACGTGAACCGTCTTCACTCTCGCCGAACGCGGCCCGCGTTTGCACCAGGCCAGAAAGCCCTCGATGACCTCAGGCTCGGCCTCGGCCATCGCTTCCACGTTGCCGTCGGGCAGGTTGCGCACCCACCCCTTGACGCCCAGCCGCTGGGCTTCAGCCTGCGCGCTGGCGCGGTACGAGACACCTTGCACGAGGCCCGTGATGCGGAGATGAACGCGGCGAGGGGCCATGAACGGCACGCTGCCTAACACGATGACCGGGTCGTTGGACGAAGAAGCACTGGGATCTCACGTGAGCGCCGAGGAGCGCTTGCAGCGTGGCGTCTTCTTTACGCCACGGCC
>JAYTAT010000196.1:0-1988 GCA_043737315.1 Archangium sp. | reverse complement strand
CTGCCGCGCCCGTCACCGATGTCGCCTTCCTCCACGAGTACGCGGAGACGCGCCGCTACCTCTCGGGCCGCCCCGTTTCGGTGAAGGTGACGCCCGATGGCAAGTCGGCGCTGTTCCTCCGCAGCGAAGCCAGGGGCTCCGCGCAGATGTTGTTCGAGCTCGATCTCGCCACCAGGGCGACCAGGGTGCGGCTCACGCCTGAAGCGGTGCTGGCGGGCGCGAGCGAGCAGCTCACCGCGGCAGAGAAAGCGCGGCTCGAGCGTCAGCGGGTCTCGGCGCGCGGGTTCACCAGCTACCAACTCTCGGCCGACGGAGCGCGGCTGCTGGTCGGTCTGTCAGGCAAGCTCTACGTGGTCGAGCGCGCGGACGGAAAAGTCACGCAGCTCAAGACGGGCGAAGGCGCGTGCATCGACGCGAAGTTCAGCCCTGATGGGAAGTCGGTCGCCTACGTGCGCGACTTTGACCTGCAGGTGATTGAGCTCGCGAAGAACACCGAACGCCGTGTGACGAAGGGCGGCACCGAGGCAAGACCGCACGGCCTGGCCGAGTTCGTCGCGCAGGAAGAGATGGATCGTTTCGCCGGCTTCTGGTTCAGCCCCGACAACACATCGATCGTGTTCCAGGAAACGGACCACGCGGGCGTTGAAGTGTTCGGCGTGCCTGACCCAACCAGGCCTGAGCTTGCGCCAGAGCGGTTCTACTACCCGCGCCCCGGCAAGAAGAACGTGGCCGTGAAGCTCGGTGTGGTGGCTGTCGCTGGCGGAACGCCCAGGTGGATCAGCTGGGATGCCGCCGCGTTTCCGTACCTCGCGTCGGTGGTGTGGAAAGACGGCCCGCTCACGCTGGTGGTGCAGACGCGCGACCAGACGAAGGAGCAGGTGCTCTCCGTCGATGTGAAGACCGGCAAGTCGAGCGTGCTGCTGACCGAAGAAGACGCGGCGTGGGTGAACCTCAACCAGGACTTTCCCTTGTGGTGGAAAGACACGGGGTTCTTCTGGGCGACGGAGCGCAATGGCGCCACCGAGGTCGAGCTGCGCAAGCCGGATGGATCGGTGCAGGCGAGCTGGGTGAAGCCCGCCGCGGGTTTCGGTGCGCTGGTGGGGTTTGCGCCAGCCAGCAAGACGTTGTTCTTCACCGGTGGCCCGAACCCGACGGCTGCGGCCCTGTACAAGGTCGTCGACGGCGGCGCGCCCGAGCTCGTGAAGACGCCTGGAGAGGCACTCTCGATGGTGGTGGCGAAGCTGACAGGTGGTGACGGTTTCATCTCGCTCTCGCACACCTCGAGCAAGGCGATGCCAAAGCACGTGGTGCTCCGCGTCGCTGGCGGGGAGTCGATCGATGTCCCCTCCGTGGCGATCGAGCCTTCGCTCAAGCTCTCGATGGAGATTTTCCAACTCGAGAATGACGGTCCCTGGGCGGCGGTGATCAAGCCTTCGAACTTCGTCAAAGGGCAGAAGTACCCGGTGGTGCTCAACGTGTACGGCGGCCCGCATCACCTCGAGGTGTCGCAGGTGACGCGCGAGAACCTGGTTCTGCAGTGGCTCGCCAACCAGGGCTTCATCGTGGTGAAGGCCGATGGCCGGGGCACGCCTCGCCGCACGCGGGCGTGGGAGCGGGCCATCTCACACGACTTCGCGACCGCGCCCGTGGCGGATCAGATCTCCGCACTGCAGCAGTTGGGCAAGCGCGTGCCTGAGCTCGATCTCTCGCGCGTGGGCGTCTACGGCTGGAGCTTCGGCGGCTACATGGCCGCGCTGCTGGCGATGTCGAAGGGTGAGGTCATCAAGAGCGCGGTCGCCGGTGCGCCGGTGGTCGATTGGCGTGACTACGACACCCACTACACCGAGCGGTATCTGGGCCTGCCCGATGCGCAGCCCAGGGCCTACGAGGTCAGCTCGTTGCTCTCGTACGTGAAGGACTCGAAGCGGCCGTTGCTGCTGATTCACGGCACGGCCGACGACAACGTGTACTTCCTGCACTCGCTCAAG
>JAYTAT010000195.1:0-5103 GCA_043737315.1 Archangium sp. | reverse complement strand
GGAACGCTCAGCCGGAAGATCGTCTGCCCCGGCCTCGAGTCGATCGTCAGCGTGCCGCCATGCGCTTCGACGAGTTTTCGCGCCAGCGGCAAACCCAGCCCGGTGCCCTTTTCGCGCGTGGTGAAGAACGGCTCGAAGATGCGTGCCTGCAGTTCACTC
Organism: Archangium sp.; assembly: GCA_043737315.1. Classification (GTDB taxonomy): domain Bacteria; phylum Myxococcota; class Myxococcia; order Myxococcales; family Myxococcaceae; genus Archangium_A. The sequence continues at coordinate 4,944 of JAYTAT010000195.1, read as the reverse complement.
GCGATGCCCGGGCCCTCGTCTTTCACCTCGTAGGTGTACTGCCCAGCGCTCGTCTTCCCTCGCAAGGTCACGCGTTGACCCGAGGTCGAGATCTGCACCGCGTTCTTGATCAAGTTCACCAGCGCACTGGTGAGCAGGCTCACGTCACCCGAGAGGGTCGCAGGCTCTGCCTCGACGTCGAGCGTCACTGACTTTCCTTCGGCTTCACCACTCAGATGCTGCGCGGCCGACTCGAGCAACGCCTTTGCGTCCAGCGGCGCGGTCTGCAGCTTCTGCTCCTTCGCGAAGGTCAGAAAATCTTCCACGATGCGCTTCAAGTAGTTCAGCTCACGCCGGATCTTGCCGAGGTGCGAGCGCGCCTCTGCGACGTCGGGTGTCTTGAAGGTGAGCTCTTCGTCGAGCAGCCCCGCGAAGAGCTCGATACCTCCGAGTGGATTCTTCACCTCGTGCGCCACGCCACCGAGCATCAGCTTGAGCTGACGGTCTCGGCTCTCGATCGCCTGGCGCATTGCTTCGAGCTCGCGCGCGAGAATGCCGATCTCCCTCGTGGCTTCACCCGTGACCGGGGTGGACAGGTCGCCCCCGCCGATGCGCAACGCCGCCGAGACCAGCCGCTCCAACGGCCGCGAGAGCCCGCGCGCCGAGATGACCGCGGTGATCGCCAGCAACGCCAGCGTCAACACCGCGAGCCCCACGAAGGCATTGAGCAATCGGGTGAGGGGACCGAAGAAGGCGGCGCTGCCCTCGATGGCGATGACACCCACCACCTTGCCGTCGGACAGCAGCGGTGCGTAGCCCGTCTTATAGAGCCGCCCGTCGGTGCCTTCGAAGAGCACCTGGCTCGAGGCGAGCTCTCCGCCCAGCACGCGCTGAATCTCGAGGCCATCACGCAACAGCTCGGTGGCCTCGGTCATCGGCATCAACGAGCCGCCTATGTCCAGCCGCGCGCGCCGTTCGGAGTCGACCACCAGGATGCGCCGCACGCCGGTGCGCTGCCTCACCTCGTTGAGTTGCGCGGTCAACGAGCGCCAGGTGCGGCTGCCTTCACCTTGTGCATCGGCCGCTTCCACCGAGAGCACCCGTTCGGCCTTGAGCTCTGCCGACACCGTGGCCGCGATGCCCGAGAGCGCGCGCCCCAGCTCTTCTTCGAGCACGTTGCGGCTGGCGCGATACAGCCCAAAGCCGCCCAGCGAGAGCACGAGCAGCGTGGGAATGAGGAAGGCGAGCAGCAGCCGGCCGCGCAGTCCCATGACCGGTCAGTTCTTGGTGCTGCGCTGGGCGCAGATCTCCGCGATGAGCGCCATCGACTCGTCGTCGAAGTTGACGAACTCGATGCCCATGCCCGACGGCCGCTTCGCGTCTCCTACCGGGTTGACCCGAACCACCTTGCCCATGCCCTCGATGAGCTTGCTGCCGTCTTTGAGCGCGAACTGCAGGTAGACGACCGAACCTTCTTCACGCGGCTCATCGGTCTTCACGAAGATGCCGCCCGGCGAGATGTTGACCGAATACTCGGCAAGAAACTCGTCGAAGGTGTCGAAGCGAAACTGCACCAAGACGTTGAGCGGAGTTCTCGGGTGCCGTCTCTTGTCCTCGGGGTCGCTCATGCTGGCACCGAGGATAGGCGCCGAGGAGGCCGGGAGATAGCAATCAGCCGCTGCACTTGCCTAGATTCGGGCGATGGCAGGCAACGGCGAGCTGATGCGTTCCATGCGAGCCGGGGGCGGCACGGGTCTCGCCGCGGTCCAAGAGCTGCTGCGCCGGGCGAAAGCGGGTGCGGTCTCCCCCGCCGAGCTCAAACAGGTGCAGACCGTCATCACCTCGCCCGAGCTGCGCGACGCCTTCAAGGATGTGGCGCGTGACGTCTCTGCCTTGCTCTCGAGCGGTACCGGCCCGGTCTTTCGTGATGTCAGCTCGTTGACCCCAGACACCAGGCGTCTGACCGACGCGCGCACGATGCCTGAGCGTTTTCTCTCGGATCTCAAGTTGGTGGAGCCGGAGCTGCTGCACCACCCGGGCATGACGAAGGATCAGAAGGCTGCGCGGGTATTCGCCTTCTTCGAGAGCTACGCCGTTCGTTTCGCAGAGCTCGCGCACGGCAGCGCGCAGGCTGCGTACGCCGCGACGGCTCGACCTGCCCAGCCCGGGGGGGCTTTCGCCACCGTCGAGACAGGCCTCCAGCTGGCGCCTTCGCTCAGTGACGCCGAGCTCAACAAGACACTTTCGCAGTTCGACAAGGCGCTCCAACGCGCGGGCTTCGCAGAGCTGAAGACCGACGATGGCCGCACCGGTATGGAAGCTGCGCGCGAGATGCTCGAGGCGAAGACGAAAGAAGCGCAGGCCGAGGTGCGGCCCCGCCAGCTCGAGGCACCTTCGTGGAAAGACAACGCAGCGGCGGGCGAACGTTCACTCAAGGCCGACGTCGACAAGGAGCGCCGCGCGATTGGCGCCCTCGACGGAAAGGCACCCATGCAGCCGCACCTGCGGGTGGCCACCCTCAAAGTCGAAGAGCCCACCGACGCGGGGAAGAAAAAGGCGCGCAGCAATTCTTCGGGAACCGATCAGGTGATGGGCGGTCAGATGCTGTGGAACGTGATGCATTTGCTGCGGGGCGACGAGCTCGATGATGTGGCGCGTCAAGACGCCATGAATCAGCTGGTCGTCGCGGCAGTGTTGGTCCTCATCTTCAGTGGGATCGTCGTGGGCATCCTGGTGTGGATGTAGGCACCGGGAAGTCTCAGGCCTGCACGCGGGTTGGGTGGAGGCTATGGTTGCACATTCAGGCCGTAGCAGGAGGAGCGCCCGTGCGTCGGATCAGCGTCACTCAATCCCGTCCGGATTACATGGTCATCCACCTGGGCCGCGACCGCGCGCGCCTCGTGTTGTGGGGCACGACCTTCCTGGTCCTCCTTGGCCTGCTGGCCCTTGCCGATCTCACCACAGCGGCTGGCTTCTTTCTTTTCATCACCGAGACGATTGCTCTGCCCATTCTCGCGGTGGCGTTGGTTCGCCTGGGCCGACCGCAAGAGCGCACGTTGGTGCGCGCCAACAACCGGCTGCTCCTCGATGGAGAACCGCTGGAGATGGCGCGCGTCGAGCTTCGGGTCTTGAAGATGCCCATCACCCGCGTGCCCACCGGATACGCGCTTTCAGTCTGGGTGATGACCGCGTCGGGCCCTGAAGACGTTCCCATCGGGCGCTTCACCACGCTCCTCGAGGCGTCGTCTTTGTCGGGTCAGCTCGAAGACTTCGTGTCGCGCGCGAACGTCAAACAGCACCGGCACGCCTGAATCCTTGCGTAGAGTCATCGCCCCATGGCGCGTGACGAAGCGGTGCGAGACCTGGTCGACCGGTTGGAGCTGCCCTTCAACTCCCTGGGCATCGACCCTTATGGCGTCTCTAAGAAACATCTGACCGTCTTCTTCAAGGTGCTCGGCTTCATGTACCGGCGCTACTTCCGCGTGACGGCGGTCGGCGTCGAGAACGTGCCCAAACGCGGCCGCGCCATGCTGGTGGGCAACCATTCGGGTGGTTACGCCCTCGACGGCGCGATGGTGCTCACCTCGATGCTGCTCGAGATGGAGCCGCCCCGGCTGGCGCAGGGCATGGCTGAAAAGTTCATCAACATGCTCCCGGTCGGCAGCCAGTGGAGCTCGCGTTGCGGTCAGCTCACCGGCCTGCCCGAACATGCCGAGCGGCTGCTGATGGATGACCGGCTGCTCATGGTCTTTCCCGAAGGCGCGCGCGGCACGGCCAAGCTCTATAAGGAACGCCACTCGTTGGTCGACTTCGGGACGGGCTTCATGCGCCTGGCCCTCAAGACGAAATCGCCCATCGTGCCGTTGGGGTTTCACGGCGGTGGTGACGCGGTGCCCACCATCAAAAACTCGTCGACGCTGGGCAGATTGATGGGCGTGCCGTACGTGCCCATCACGCCCTACGGCATCGCCGCGCCGCTGCCGGCCAAGTTGTCGGTGCATTACGGTCAGCCGCTCGTGTTCGAGGGCAGTGGTGACGAAGAAGACTCGGTGATCATCGGCTACGTCGACCAGGTGAAGGCGCGCATCGCCGAGCTCATCGAAGCGGCCCGGGTCGCGAAGGAGAGCGCGTCATGAAGGTGCTCATCGTGGGCGTGGGTGGGGCGCTGGCCCGCCTGGTGGCGCTCAAGCTGCGCGAAGCGGGGCACTCGATCATCGGGCTCGATCGCAGGCCCTGGTGGGATGCGCCGCGCGACATCCAGGTGCACGAGGTCGACATTCGCAAGCGGGCGGCCGAAGACGTGTTCCGCCGCGAGCGCCCTGAGTGTGTGGTGCACATGGCCACGGTCAACGCGCTGTCTGCTTCGGGTGAAGAGCGCGCCCGCATCAACATCGCAGGCACCCGCGCGGTGTTCGACCACTCGGTCGCGCACGGCGTCAAGCACGTGGTCGTGGTGGGGCGGCACACGTACTACGGCGCCTCGGCCGACTCAGCGCTGTACCACGTCGAGAGCGAGCCCCCGAGCGGCATCGGCAACTTCCCCGAACTGGCCGACCTGGTCGCGGCCGATTTGTACGGCGCCAACATGTTGTGGCGCGAGCCCTCGATCACCACCACGGTGTTGCGGTTGGTCTACACGCTGGGCCCTTCGAAGACGGGCACGCTCTCGAGCTTCTTGCGCGGCAAGCGGGTGCCGATGGTGTTCGGCTACGACCCGCTCTTCCAGTTCCTCGAGGAGGACGATGCAGCGCGCGGCATCACGTTGGCGGTCGAGAAGCGCCCGCGCGGCCTCTTCAACGTGTGTGGTCCGGCGCCCATCCCCCTGGGGATGATCGCGCGTGAGACGGGTCGAACGGTCATCCCGATTCCCGAGGTGATTCTCGTGCAGATGCTGGGGCGCTTCGGCTTTCCCAATCTGCCCCGGGGCGCGCTCGAGCACATCAAGTACCCCATCGTGGTCGATGG
>JAYTAT010000194.1:0-1995 GCA_043737315.1 Archangium sp. | reverse complement strand
CACATGGCGGCCCATGACGATGCAGTGAAAGAGCTGACCGAGCAGATCAAACGCTCGATCGAAGCGCTCAAGCAGTCGATGACCAAGATCCGCACCGGGCGCGCGAACGCCGCGATGCTCGATGGCGTGCGCGTCAGCTACTACGGCACCCCGACCCCGCTCCCGCAATGCGCGGCGGTGGCCGTACCCGAGCCCCGGCTCATCACGGTCAAGCCGTGGGACAAGGGCATCTTGAAGGACATCGAGAAGGCGCTCCTCGAGGCGAACTTAGGCCTCACGCCGCAGAACGACGGCGAGATCATCCGCCTTCCGATTCCGCCGCTGACCGAGCAGCGCCGCAAGGAGATCGCCAAGCAGGTCAGGGCGACCGGCGAAGAGCACAAGGTGGCCATTCGCAACGATCGCCGCGACGCCAACGAGAAGCTCAAGGTGCTGCTCAAAGACAAGGTCATCACCGAAGACGACAGCAAGCGCGCCACCGAGAAGGTCCAGAAAGAGACCGACGCGGGCATCACCCAGGTCGACGACGTGGTGGCCAAGAAAGAAAAGGAAGTGCTCGAGGTATGAGTTGAGCCTTCCACGTATTCTGATCGCTGAACCCAACCTGCCGATCGCCAACGCGTTGAGGAAGTTCCTCAATGGGTGGGCCGAGGTGCAGGTGGTCACCTCCGTGGATGAAGCTGTGCAGTTGGTCAGAGCCCGTGCACCGCAGGTGTTGATCGCCGCGGTGTCCGACACCTTCGACGGGGAGATTTTGGCCCCGCAGGTGCGTAAGCAGGCGCCCGAGACGGCGATCATCCTGACCTACCCGCCCTCTGAGGTGGAGCGTGCCCCCGAGCGCGCGCGGCAGGCAGAGGTCGAGGGGTTCATGGTGGGCCCGCTCAAGCAGCATCACGTGCTGGCGATGGTGCAGGCCGTGACGAGGCTCAACACGTTGGCAGCCCAGCTGCGCTTGCTGCAGGCGAAGTTCGCCGAGCTGAAGAGCGCGACTCCGAAGGCGAGCGTACGCATCAAGTCGTCGCCGGTCGGCGTGAACGCACCCGACGAGGCGTTCTTCAAGAAGTACATGCTGCTCGAGGTCAAACGCAGCAAGCGCTACCAGTACCCGGTGGCCCTGCTGCTGGTCTCGCTCGACAATCTGGGCGAGTCACTGGGTGAGAGCGCGCCCGAGTTCCAGCGCGCGGCGATTCGTTCAGAGGCGCTTGAGGGTTTGTCGGTGCTCTTGCGCGACATCGACGTGGCCATGCCGTTTGCCGAAGACAAGTACCTGCTGTTTCTGCCGCACACGCCGCTCAAGGGCTGCACGGTGGTGGCAGGCCGCGTGGTCGAGCGCTTGAGCAGGCTCGACTCGTTTCGAAACGGCACCGTGTCGGTGGGCGTGGCGAGCTTCGATCCATCCGTCAATCCCAAGGAGCAGGTCAGCTTCGGAGGGCTGGTGCGCGAGGCGACCGAGGCGCTCAAGAAGGCGCAGGCGGCGGGGGGGAATCGCTACGTTGCGCCCGAGCTGCCTGCCCCTGTGAAGAAGAAGAAAGACCGCATCTCGATGGGCTGAGGGTTATTTCACGGCGCCATGGCCCCCCTCTTTCGCTACGTCGCGTTGGGCGATTCGTCGGGCGTCGGTGTGGGGGCGGGCAACGACGGCGGTTACCCCGAGCGCCTCTACAAGAAGCTCAAGGCCCACGGGGTCAACGCCGGCATCTTGAACCTCGCGCAGAGCGGTGCTCAGTCTCACGACGTCTTGCGCTCGCACGTGCAGCGCGCTGCAGACAAACAGCCTGCGTTGGTGACGCTGGGCATCGGCGCAAACGATCTGTGGAGGCTCGTGCCGGACGACGAGTTCGCAGACAACCTCGAGGCCATCGCCGAGGTGCTGCAGCCCACCGGTGCCCGCGTGGTGGTCAGCAACCTGGTCGATCTCGGGCGAGCGCCCATCGCCGTGAAGGCGCAGGCGTGGGTGGGCATCACGCCGCAGCTGATCTCTGAGCGGGTGCAGCT
>JAYTAT010000193.1:0-5115 GCA_043737315.1 Archangium sp. | reverse complement strand
GAAAGTCGCGGTGCCACGGCTGAAAACGCGCGCCTTGAAACGGCACGTCGAAGCCCAACTCGACGATCTCGTACCGGGGCCCCAGCACCGCCTCGCTGAGCGCTGTGACCCAGGGGTGCGTGGCCAGCTCGATGAAGCCCGAGATTTCCTGCGGGTGCACCTCGACGTACCAACGGCGCGGCCCTCTCCCAACTGCGCCGCCGGGGCGCTGAATCGCTTTCCAGAACGCGGTCATCACGTCTTCGCGCATCTGGTCGGCCCACTCGACGGACAGCGCGCCTTTGAGCCCGGTGATTCCTTCGCGTTTGAGAAGCGCGGCGTGCGCGCCGAGGTCGAACGTCATGCACCCAGTGTGGCGCTGACGCACGACCTGCCGCCCCGCTCATTCGGCTCAGTGCACCCGCTCGAACTCCCAGCTCACCTCAGCGGGGGACCGTGGTCTGAGCGCACCAGTATTTCGAAGGCGGCAGTCCAACGAGCGAACGAAAGTCGCGGGCAAAGTGGGCCTGATCGGCGTAACCGAGTTGCATCGCGATGCCGGCCATCGTGCCTTCGCCTCGCTCGAGCGCCAGCAGCGCGTCGTGCAGCCGGTAGCGCTGAATCATCCACTTCGGAGAGATGCCCACCGCGTCCTTGAACCAGCGCTGCAGCTCACGCAAGTGCATGCCGGCGCGTTCACGCAGCGCCTCGACTGAGGTGACCGAACGATCGACCGTCGCCGCATCGACCAGTTCACGCAGCAGGGAAGCGTCGGCACCGGGTGGTGGCACGAGCTTGCTAAAAAAGTCCGTGGCGATGCGCACGCGGTGGTGATCGTCGGTCGCTCGGGCGAGTCGATTGCCATACGCCTTCGCGCGGCGCGCCCCCACCACCTCACCCAGCGGAATCACGCGATTGGTGAGGGTCGACAGCGGGGCGCCCAGCACATCGCGAAACGCACCCGGCCTGAACTTCGCCGCGAAGGCGCGGGATTCTCCTTCGAGCACGCGCGTGAAGCGGCCGGTGACCACGCCCACCACGCGCACGTCGTCGCCTTCCCACACCACGTGAATTGACGGATGCGGCAACGAAGACTGGGCGTGAGACCTGCCCGGCGGCACCTTCCACGAGACCGACCACCAGTGCTCGATGCTCGCGTCGAGCGGCGGGTCGACTTCATAGCGGTGATGCTCGTGTTCGAAGGCGAACACCGAAGGCGTCTTGATCAACCCGCGGGGTGGAGCTGCTTTCAGTCGCGCCATGTCGCGTTCCTTCAAGCCGGTGAACCTCGCATGTGGCTATGGATGCTCATGCGGTTTGCCCACGTCATCGCCCTTCTTCGTTCGCTGCTCGCGGTCGTGTTCTCCATCGCGTTCATCGTCATGCCCGAGCAGCTCATGCCGGGCAGCTCGGTCGAGCCGGCGCGTTCGCTCGCGTTGGTGTTCGTCAGCCGAAACCTGATGTTTGCGACCGGGCTGGCCGTGTTGGCAGCCCGCCGGATCGACCAGCCCCTGGCCTGGCTGTTGATCGCCGACGTGGGACTGCAGGTGTTCGATGCCGCGATGGCGCACGACGCGTCGTCTTTCGTGCCGGTGGTCATCGGCGTGCTCGAGGCGTTCGCCGCCCGGCAGCTTCTGTCGCGTTCCTTCAAGCCAGGCGGGGCGTGAACCTTTAGGGTGAAAGACATGAAGACCATCACTGCCACCATCTACATCGCCTCGAAGCCGGATGCCGTGTGGGCTGCGTTGACCCAGCCTGCGGGCGTCTCAGCCCTCTACTTCGGCAGCAAGCTCGTCACTTCGTTCGAGCCGGGGGCGCCGTACCAGTACGTGGGCGATGACGGCACCGTGCATGTGCTCGGCGAGGTGCTCGAGCGGGTACCTTCACAGCGGTTGGTGATCACCCACCGGGCCGGGCCGAAGTGGCAGCAGGGGCCCAGGGTGTTTCAGTCGCGGCTCTCGTACGCGATGGAGGATGCGGGGTTCGCCACGAAGGTGGTCATCACTCAGGATCAGATCGAAGACGAGGATCCGGGGTACGCGCACAACAAGGAGGGGTGGTCGATCTTCCTGTCGAGCTTGAAGAGCTACGTGGAGACCGGGAAGGCTCTCGTTCTGGGGTGAGGGCTGATGGGCTCAGTCGCTTGCCTTGATGCCCCAGCTCTCGAGCTTCCGGTAGAGCGTCTTGCGCTCGATGCCCAGCGTGCGTGCCGCGGCGGTCTTGTTGCCCCGCAGTGTCTCGAGCACTCGCAAGATGTAGCGCTTCTCGACTTCTTCCAGCGACATCAGCTCGCTCACGTCATCTGCCGCGACCACCAGCCGCGTCGCGACGTGCTTCTGCACCTTCTCGGGCAGGTCGTCGACACCCAGCTCGTCGTAGCGGGTCAACGCGACCGCGCGCTCCATGCAGTTCGACAACTCGCGCACGTTGCCCGGCCAGTCATAGCTGAGCAGCTTCGCGGCCGCGGGCGCTGAGAGCCCCTTCACGGCCTTGTTCGACCTGGCGCTGTGCTCGGCCAGAAACCGCTGCGCCAGCGGCAAGATGTCGGCGGCGCGTTCGCGCAACGGCGGCAAGGCGACGTGCACCACGTTGATGCGAAAGTAGAGATCTTCGCGAAACTGGCCCTTCTCGATCCGGTCTTCGAGATCGCGGTGCGTGGCCGTGATGATGCGCACGTCGATGGGGTGTTCTGCGCGTGCACCCAGCGGCCGCACCCTCCGCTCCTGCAACACGCGCAACAACTTGGGCTGCAGGCCCAGCGGCATGTCGCCGATCTCGTCGAGCAACAGCGTGCCGCCGTTGGCCTCGGTGAAGAGACCCACCCGCGCTTCACGCGCATCGGTGAAGGCACCGCGCACGTGACCGAACAGCTCGCTCTCGAGCAACGACTCAGGCATCGCAGCGCAGTTGACCGCCACGAAGGGGCCACCCCGCCCGCCCCGCTCGTGAATGGCCCGCGCGAGCACTTCTTTGCCCGAGCCTGACTCACCGGTGATCAACACCGACGACTGGGTCGATGAGACGCGCACCACCACGTCGAGAGCGCGCTTCATCGACTCACTGGCGGCGACGACGCCCTCGATCCGAGGGCCCTGGTTCTGCGTGACCTCCACCCGCAGCCGCTGCACCTCACGCTGGAGCCGCCGGTGCTGCATCGCCCGTTCGAGCGCGATGACGATGGCGTCGAGCTTTGCGGGCTTCGACAAGAAGTCGTACGCACCCGCACGAATCGCTGCGACCGCCGACTCGAAACTTCCGAAGGCGGTGAGCACGATGATCGGCGTATCGGGATGACTTGCGGCGACGCGCTCGGCGAACTCGAGGCCGCCCAGCCCCGGCATGTGGAGATCCGTCAGCACCGCGTCGACGTCTTCGGCATCGAGCTGCAGCAGCGCGTCTTCTGCACGCAGTGCCGTCACCACCCGATAGCCCCGCTGCGAAAGGCCGAGCTCGAGGGTGGAGGTCAGATGAGCGTCGTCGTCGACGAGCAGTACGCGGCCGGTCAATCAGGCCTCCAGGGGAAAGTGCAACGTGAAGGTGCTGCCCTGATTGGGGGAAGAGTCCACCGTCAGGAACCCTCCATGGTCTTCCATGATGCTCAACGCAATCGGAAGCCCCAGGCCCGTGCCCTCGCCTGCGGGCCGGGTGGTGAAGAACGGCTCGAAGATGGCCGCCTTCACCGCGAGGCTCATGCCTTCACCTTCATCGCGAACCGCAAGCGTTCGCCACACCCGGGTCTGCGTGGCACTTGGCTTCTTCGCCTCGGCCGTTCCGATCGAAAGCGTCACCGCGGCGCCATCGCGGCTGGCCATCAGCGCGTTGACCACCACGTTGGTGAGCGCCTGCTGCACCAACACTTCGTCCGCTTCGAGGCGCACCTCGGGCAGATTCGCGAGGCGAAGCGAGACGTGCCGTTTCCCGGCGAGCGGTTGCACCAGGTCGACCACGGTGCGGGCCAGCGCGTCGAGGCGCAGCGCGACGGGCTCCAGCGTGCGCGGTCGCGCGAAGACGAGCAGCTGCTTGATGAGCCGCGTCATCTGCTCGGTGCACTGAATTATCACGCGCGCCGACTCGTGGTTGGGCTCGCCCTTGACGGTGTCTTCCAAGATGAACCCGGCGCGCGCTTCGACCACGTTGAGCGGCGTGCCCAGCTCGTGCGCGAGGCCCGAGGCGAGCCGGCCCACGGTGGCGAGGCGATCGGCGTGGCGCAGCTGCTCTACGGCGGTCAGCCGGGCGGCGGCTTCCCGGGCGGTGTCGTTCTGGGCCTGAGCGAGCTGCCGACACATCGCGTTCATTTCATCGGCGACCTCGGCGAACTCGTCACGGCCCGTCAGTCGGAGATCGGTCGCGAGCTCACCGCGCCCGACCGCGCGCGCCTTTTCTCTCAGCAGCCGGGTGGGTTTGGCGACCAGCCACCAGCCCAGCACGAAGGAGGCCACCGCCATGCCAGCGACGGTCATCAACGAGAGCAACACCGCTTCGAAGAAGTGCCGACGCACCCACTCACCTTCATGCGCGGGCGACTCCGAGACCTCGACGGCGCCGAGCAGACGGCCGCTCTCCCACACGGGGGCGAGGGTGAAGCGGCGTGCGTTCTGCCCCTCTTGCGCTCGCGTGGTGGAGACCGGCACGCCCTTCTTCAAGGCCGTGCAGTCGAACGGCGTCGGCGGCGTGTTCTCTCCGCAGACCCACCGCACGCGCAGGTCAGCGGCCACCCGCTCGTTGGTGGCCTCGACCGTGGCCTGCGCGGCCTCCATGCCTTCACGCGGCACGACCCGCTTCACCGACTCGGCGAGCGCCGTGGCCACCAACCGGTGCGTTCGATCCATGTCGCGCTCGAAGTCGGCCTGGCGATCGGCGAGCTGCCGGTACTCGTGCAGCGAGATGATGCAGATGACGACCACCAGAAAGGCCAGGCTCAGTCGGGTGACCAGTCTCATGGGCCGTGTCGTATGCGAAATCAGGGGTGAATGGCCGGGGCGGTCTGCCTCAACAACCCGGGCGTCAGAGTGCTGGGGCGTGGCTGGGACGGCTGCCCTCTTGCGCGGCGCCTTCTCGTAGAGTGCGGCGATCCTCCCGGCCAGGGAAGAAAGAACGTGTTCCCAATCGCTTCGAAAACGCGCGAGATCGACGATG
>JAYTAT010000192.1:0-2002 GCA_043737315.1 Archangium sp. | reverse complement strand
CTCGAGAAGGCGCTCACCCACCGAACGGGCGGCTCGCTCGCGCGCATCTCGCCCGCGACGGCGCTGGGCCGGCTCGCCGCGCAACTCGGAGAACAAGGCAAGGCGCTCACCGAGCTCGGCGACAACCCGCTGCCCTGGAGCCTCGAGCTCAAGCTGCCGCCCCACTCCCGCGAGCCCGCAGCGCTCAAGCTGCTCGCCGAGAAGACCCGCGCGTTGCCCTTCGTCACGGGCGTCGACTACGGCGAAGAAGCGCTCGAGCGGCTGGGCGTCATTTCGCGCGCGATGCGTCTGGCCGGGCTGGTCGCCTTCGTGCTCGTGTTCCTCACCACCGTCATCGTCGTCTCTGCCACCCTGCAGCTGGCGATCTTCGCGCGACGCGAAGAGATCGAAATTCAGAAGCTCGTCGGTGGCACCGATCGTTTCGTGCGCATGCCCTTCCTCATCGAGGGCGCGATGCAGGGCGTCTTCGCTGGGCTCTTCGCGCTGGCCGCCGTCTTCGCCCTGGTCCGTTGGGTCGAACGCGAAGGGGGTGACCTGGTCGGCTTCCTCACGCTCGATGGCCGCTTCGTGGTGGCCTGGGGCCGGCTGGCGCTCGAGCAACTGGGCCTCGGCGTTGCGCTCGGGCTGTCAGGCAGCTTCATCGCAGTGCGAAGGTTCCTGCGCGTATGACCGCTTTGCTGCTCGCTTTGCTGCTGCACGCCTTGAGCGACGTGGAAGAAGAGCACCAGCAGCTCGAGGCGCGTCTGGCCGCAGAGAAGGCCGCGTTCGATGCCATCGGCGGCGAGAAGAAAGATCTGCTCAGCCTGCTCGACACGCTCGAGCGCCTCGCCCGTGAATCGTCTCAACGTTCGGTCGCCCTCGAACGAAACGTCGCGCGCGTGACGAAGCAGGTCACCGAAGCGCGCAAGGAAGCCGAGGTGGTACAGGCCGAGCTCCTCGCGCAGCAACGGCGCATCGCACCCCGGTTGGTGACGCTCTACCGCTTGCAGAAGCAAGACTCGCTGGGCGTGCTGCTCTCGGCGGGTGACTTCGCCACCTTGATCAAGCGGCAGCGCGCGTACCAGACCCTCGTCTCCAGCGACGTGCGCGAGCTGGAAGAGCTCGCCGTGTTCTCTTCCTGGCAAAGACGTCAGGCCCGGAGGCTCGAGCGGCTCGAGGTCACCGGCCAGCGCTACCTGCGTGCGTTGCGCTCGGAGCAGGCCGTCAGTCAGGTGCGGCTCTCACGCTTCAAAGATCTGCTCGCCAGCGTCAGCGCGGAACAGAACCGCATGAGCCGCCTCATCACCGAGCTCGAGCAGACCGAGAAGGAGCTGGCCGGCATGGTGAACGACATGCAGAGCACGGTCGGCAGCTCAGCGTTCCGCGCGAGAAAGGGCCTGCTCCCGTACCCGACTCATGGCCTCGTCGAGGTGGGTTTCGGCAAGGTGGTCAACCCGCGCTTCAACACGGTGACCGTGCAGAAGGGCATCGACATTCGCGCGGCTGAGGGCGCCGAGGTACACACCATCGGCACCGGCTCCGTCGTATTTTCTGGTTGGCTCAAGGGCTACGGCAACCTGGTGATCGTCGACCACGGCGCGAACTTTCACTCGCTCTACGCGCACCTCTCGAACAGCCAGGTCGACGTGGGCAACGAGGTGGAAGAAGGTGAGACCATCGGCCAGGTGGGCGATACCGGCAGCCTCAAAGGCAGTTATCTCTATTTTGAAATTCGCAAGAGCGGGCAGGCGGTCGACCCTCTGCCCTGGCTCAAGCCAGAGGAGTAGAAGGAGCGCCGCATGGAATGGTTGTCGCTCGCCAATCGGGTCATTCGCCGCACCCTCATCGCCAGCGGGGTCTCGAGTGAAGTCATTCGGCTGCGCGGCGCCGACGTGCACTTCTACCGTGCACAGGGTTCAGGCCGCGGCCCGCCGTTGATGCTGGTGCATGGCCTGGGCAGCTCGGCCAACGCGTTCTTCCGCACCCTCTCGCCGCTGGCGAAGAGCTTCAGCTCGGTCTTTGC
>JAYTAT010000191.1:0-5132 GCA_043737315.1 Archangium sp. | reverse complement strand
TCGCTGGTCCGCCAGGTGTCGAGCAGATGATGGCTGAAGGAGGTTCCCCCCACCACTTCAGCGGCCCCGCTCGATTGAGGCCAAGAAGACCCGCGGCTCGTCGCGAACCTGCGCCGAGCCGCCTTTTTTTGCGCAGCGGGGTACCCACGTTTCGATCCCGAAACATGTTTTTCATCGCTGCAATTCAGGGGTGAATCGAAACGCCCGTGTCGTGAAGCCAACGCATTGAATTAGCTCAAAAACGAGCGTGGCATGATGCTCGCAAAGAGGTGGTCCGACGCAGCAGTCGATGTGTTGAAGGGGTTCCCCCCCACCGCTTCAGCAGCCTCGCTGTGTTGGCAGTGCAAGAAGACCCGCGGCTCGGTGCTCCATTACGGAACACCGGGCCGCCTTCTTTTTGTCCAGTGGGTCGAGCCAGTGGAAACGACTCGGCCTCTCCACCGCGTGAGCAGGGAGAGGCCGGAGCGCTTCAGAATCGTTGAGCCTCTCAGTGACCGAAGATCATGCCCAGGCGGCCGAACCACTCGGTGATCGGGCCCGGCACGATGCCCAGCCCCACTACGGCGACGGCTGAGGTGATCAACGCGAACTCGGTCGTCCAATGCCGAATCGGGGTGGTGGCATCTGCCGGGGCGGGGCGCATGAACATGTACACCACCACGCGCAGGTAGAAATACACGCCGACCACGCTGGAGAGCATGCCGACGGCCGCCAACCCCAGCAGGCCCGCATCGACCGCCGCGCTGAAGAGGAACAGCTTGCCCAGGAAACCAACCGTGGGGGGCACGCCGCCCAGCGACAACATGAACGCGGCCATCGCCAGCGCCCAACCCGGCCGGCGCTGCGCAAGGCCGGCGAAACGCTCGAGGTCCCAGGTGTTGCCGCGGGTCTCGTCTTCCCGGCGCTCGAGCGCAGAGATGGTGCCGAACGCGCCCAGCGAGGTGACGGTGTAGCCCAGCAGGTAGAAGAGGATGCCCTTGTAGACGCCCGACGACACGTTGGGCACGAGGCCCATCAGCGGCGTGGCGCTCAACACGCCCACGTCGGTGCCGCTCGCTGCACCCTGAGGGGCGAAGAGCGCCGCCACGCCCAGCAGCAGATAGCCCGCGTGCGCGATCGAGGAGTAGGCCAGCATGCGCTTGACGTTGCGCTGCGGCAGGGCGAGCAGGTTGCCGCCGAGCATGGTGAGCAGGGCCATGCCGCTGAAGAGATAGAACGGCATCTCAGGGGGAATGCCCTTCACCAGGAACAGCGAGGTACGCACGAGCGCGATGAACGCCGCCGCCTTGACGCCTGCGCTCATCAGCGCGGTGACCGGGGTCGGCGCACCTTCGTAGACGTCAGGCGTCCACATGTGGAACGGCACTGCCGCCACCTTGAAGGCAAACCCCGCCAGCACGAGGCCCAGGCCCGCGTAGACCAGACCGGGCGAGGCGATGAAGGCTGCGGGCAACGCCGCGCTGACGTCGATGAGCTTGGTCGCGCCGGTCGCGCCGTACAGCAGGGCCGCTCCGTAGAGCAGCAACGCCGCCGAGAAGGCGCCGAGGATGAAGTACTTGAAGCCGGCCTCCGACGGGCGCGGGCCGCGGCGCAGGAACGCCGTGAGCGCGTAGGTGGCGATCGACATCACCTCGAGGTTGATGAACAGGGTGATGAACTCGGCCGACAGCGCCAGCAGGCTCATGCCAGCCGCTGCGAAGAGCATCAGCGCGTAGAACTCACCGCGCTCGGCGTTGCGGTGCTTCAAGAACCCCGACGAGAGCAACACGGCAAGGCCGGTGCCCAGGCAGACCATCGCGGTCATCCAGCTCGAGAACGGGTCGAGCACCGCATAGCCCTGCAGCGCCGCGCGCGCGGGCTCGAAGGCGTTGTGCACCGCGACGGCGCCCGCGACGACGGTCGCGATGGTGGCCAGAATCGCCTGGTAGGTGCGGGTCGCCGAGACGAGGAACACCTCGGAGAGCATCAGCACGATGGCCGCGATGACCAGGACCCCCGCCGGCATCACGGGGAGGAAGTCGTTGAGGGTAAATACGGGAGTGACGATCACGGCAGCACCTTCGCGTCTCCGGGCTGAAGCGTGGGCTTCACCGGTTGCAGTGGCTGAAGCATCATCGGCCGCACCGGCCGCACCATGCCTTCGGGAAGCGGCGTGGGCACCGGGGCCTGGGCGACCGCGACCTTCGGCAGCTGGCGCACGTTCACGCGCACCAGGCGCTCGTCGGACGTCCCGTCACCGGCCGCAAACTTCGCCCGGGCGATGTAGCGCTCGGTGCTGGTGTTGAGCACGTCGAGGAACGGCTGCGGGCGCAGGCCCATCACCGCGATGAGAATGATGAAGGGCAGGGCGGCGGCCAGCTCACGCATGTCCATGTCCTTGAGCGCCAGGTTTTCCTGGTGCGTCACCTGGCCGAAGAAGACCTTTTGCACCATCCACAACATGTAGGCCGCACCGAGGATGACGCCGGTCGAGGCGATCACCCCGAACGCCATGGGCAGGTTCGACTTGAAGGTGCCCAGCAGCACCAGGAACTCACCGACGAAGCCGTTGGTGCCCGGCACCGCGATGCTCGAGAAGGTGACGATGAGGAAGAAGGCCGCGAACACCGGCATCACCCGCGCGATGCCGCCGTAGTCGCTCATCAAGCGGGCGTGGCGGCGCTCGTAGAGCATGCCGAAGAGCAGGAAGAGCGCCCCGGTCGAAACGCCGTGGTTGAGCATCTGGTACGCGCTGCCGGTGGCGCCTTCGGCCGTGAAGGCGAAGATGCCCAGCATGCAGAAGCCCAGGTGGCTGACCGACGAGTAGGCGATGAGCTTCTTGATGTCGCGCTGCGCAAGGCACATCAACGCGCCGTAGACGATGCCGATGACCGCCAGGGCGGCGAAGAGGGTCTGGTACTGCCGCGCGGCCACGGGGAAGAGCGGAATGGCGAAGCGCCAGAAGCCGTAAGTGCCCAGCTTGAGCATCACGCCGGCCAGCACGATCGAGCCCGCCACCGGCGCCTGCACGTGCGCGTCGGGCAACCAGGTGTGCAGCGGGAACATCGGCACCTTGATGGCGAAGGCCAGCGCAAAGGCGAGGAACAAATACGGCCCGTACTTGAAGAGCGCCAGGGCCACCGGGGTCAGGCCGACGCCGTTGCCGTCGGGGTTCGCCTTCAGGTAGGTCGCCAGCTCGCGGCTCGCGCCCATCATGCCGTTGTACATCGTCGAGTAGTCGAAGCTGCGCGCGCCCGACGGGGCCGAGAGGAAGTACACGGCGAAGAGGGCCAGCAGCATGAAGACCGAGCCGACCATCGTGTAGAGGAAGAACTTCACGGCGGCCTTCTGCCGCTCCTCCGAGCCCCAGACGCCGATGAGCAGGTACATCGGCACCAGCACGGCCTCGAAGAACATGAAGAACAACATCGTGTCGATCGAGGTGAAGGCGCCGAACATCGCGGTCTGCAGCACGAGCAGCGCGACGTGGAACTCCTTCACGCGTTCGGCCACGAAGTTCCACGACGAGAGCACCACCATCGGGCCCAGCACGCCGGTGAGCAGCACCAGCGCCACCGAGAGGCCGTCGACGCCCACGTGGTAGCTGATGCCCACGTCAGAGAGCCACTCGAGGCGGTACTCGAGCTGAAATTCGACGGGGGAGCGCGTCTCGAAGCGCATCCACGCCCAGACCGTGGTGAGGAAGCTGCCGACCATGCCGGCGAAGGTGACCGCGCGAATCTGGCCCTTCTCACCCTTGGGCAGAATGGCGACCAGCGCCGCCACGGCCAGAGGGAAGAAGATGACCAGGTTCAGGATGCGGGAGTCGAAGATGGAGTTCACGGCAGCACCTTGAAGATCGCCCACACGAGGCCGCCCGACGCCGCCAGGGCCATGACCGCCGCGTACATCTGCGCGTCACCGGTCTGGAGGTAGCGGAGCACCGCGCCCGTTCTCGCCGTCAGCCAGGCCGTGCCATGCACCGCCATGCCGTCGATGAAGATGGAGTCGACCACCTTGTGCAACGCGCGCGAGAAGAGAGTGAGGGGCTTGATGACGACGAAGTCGTAGACCTCGTCGACGAAGAACTTGTTGAAGGAGAACTTGCGCAGCGGCTCGAGGAAGCCCGGCAACGAACCCTTCGCAGGCAGGTAGCGGCGGTAGATGAAGAACGCGGCGGCGCCCGAGACGAGCGCGATGATCCACGCCTGCAGCCAGGGCAGCAGCATCGACTCGTGTTCCCTGGGCATCTCGAGGAACTGAGTACGCGCGATGAGGGCGTTGGTGGTGCGGAAGACCGGGTCGAGGAAGTTCTCCATCAGCGTCTGCGTGACGGTCACGCCGCCGCGCTGCGAGTGCATGATGGGCAGGCCGTGCAAGAGGGCGACGACGGCGAGCACCGCGAGCACCACCAGCGGGCCGGTCATGGCGGCCGCCGATTCGTGCGCGTGGGGAATCTTCGCTTCCTTGCTGCGCTCACCTTCGAACGTGAGGAAGTACGCGCGGAACATGTAGAACGCGGTGCACGCGGCGGTCAGGGTGCCCATGATCCACGCGAGGGTCTGTAGCCCGTGGTACCCGGCGATGTGCTGGGTGTGGGCGGCGTGGAGGATGGCGTCTTTCGAGAAGAAGCCCGAGAGCGGGATGACGCCGGTGATGGCGAAGGTGCTCACGAGGAAGGTCGCCCAGGTGACGGGCATCTCTTTTCTCAAACCGCCCAGCTTCGTCACGTCTTCTTCATCGCCGTTGCCGTGCATCACCGAGCCCGCGCCGAGGAACAGGCAGGCCTTGAAGAACGCGTGGGTGTAGAGATGGAAGACGCCGGCGCCGAACGCGCCCACGCCCATGGCCAGGAACATGTAGCCGAGCTGCGACACCGTCGAATACGCGAGGACGCGCTTGATGTCGTTCTGCACGAGGCCGATCGTGCCGGCCATCAAAGCCGTCGCGGCGCCGATCGCCGCCACGACGAGCAGGGTCGTCGGCGCGTGCTCGAACAGCACGGCGTTACGGCCGATCATGTAGACGCCCGCCGTCACCATCGTCGCCGCGTGGATGAGCGCGGATACCGGCGTCGGACCGGCCATCGCGTCGGGCAGCCAGCAGAAGAAAATGAACTTTCTAAGAAAGAGGAAAACAAAGCTTAGTTTTTA
>JAYTAT010000190.1:0-2009 GCA_043737315.1 Archangium sp. | reverse complement strand
CCCGAGCCCGCGCCAGCTGACCTTCGGCGGCTCGTTTGCGCTCGTCGTTGAGCCACGGCACCAGGCGCGCGAGCGTCGCCTCGGTGGGCTGACCTGCGAAGCCTTCGTTGGGCGAAGGCGTGCCCGAGCTGAGCGAGCCTTCGGCCTGCTTCGAGGCCAGAAAACCGGCCACCGCCCGATCGCCTGACAACGAGGTGCTGCCGATGAGCGCGGTGCACTCGACCAGGCGGCCGCCATCGAACCACAAGCGCCAGTTGGCCCAGCTGTCGCGCGCGTCGAGCTGGCCGCTGTAGTTCGTCGAGGTCAACGCGCGCAGCGTCCACTGCGGCCCGAGCGAACCGAAGTTGAACTCGATGCCGCCATCGGTCGCGACGAGCCGCAGGAAGCGTCGGCGCGGCTCGACCAGCTCGCGCACCTGAACCTCGAGCGCGGACAGCCGCAGTGACTTGGGGAAGTACGCCTGCGCGCCCGCGTGCAGCAGCCGCAGTGACTCGCGGTAGTTGTCTTGCGCCGAGAACAACGCCATCGGCGTTTCGTGGGTGCGCAGGTCTTCACGCACCATGCGCAAGAGGCCCCAGCCATCGAGGCGCGGCATGTTGAGATCGGCGATCACCACCTCGAAGCTGCGCTCGCCCAGCAGCTTCATCGCCTCGAGGCCGTCAGAGGCGGTGGCGACCGGGTAGCCCTTCTTCGAGAAATACCCCGAGAGCATCAGCACCACGGCGGGGTCGTCGTCGACGAAGAGGATTGGGGTCCGCGCCGCTTCCGGATCCACCACCATCGGCGGCGTGGCGATCGGAGCGGGCCGAGCCCCTTCTTCGGGGGCAGGCGCGGCCGCCGGCTGCACGCGCGCCTGGCCAAACTCGCGGTAGGTGACCACGAAGGGCTCGTCTTCACCCATGAAGTCCACCAGGCCCGAGGCCCCATCGGCGCCTTCCGTGTACGTCCACGCTTCGGGCGAACGGGTCATCGCGGACAGCGCGGGCTCCATCGTCAGCTCGCGCAACCGGGCCGCCTTGAGCACGCCCCGCACGAAGAAAGCGCGCCCATTTTCGCCGACCGCCAGCCCGCCGGTGCGCCGGGTGCGCATCAGGTGGAGCACCAGCTCGCCGACCTCCCGGCCACCGCCGCGGCCGGCCAACTCGCCGGTGCGATCGGGCAACGCAGCCATCAACAGCCGCAGCCGGTTCACGTGCAGGCGCGCGCTGAACGGCTCTTGCAGCAGCTCGACCACCCCGGTTCGCAGCTGCCGCACGAACCGCTCGTCGGCCACGTCACGACACAACAAGGCGACCGGCACCGGCGTGGCCTCGAGGCGGGCCAACAAGACGGCGAGCGGGGGCGAGGCGAGCTCAGAGTGCACCAGCAACACCGAGGGCCGGAAGTCGCGCAGGTTCTCGCTGACATCTGCGGGCGCGAAGCTGCACCACGTGACGGGAAACCCGGCGCTGTCGAAGGCCAGGCCCATCTTTTGCGCGGGCGCGGTGTCGGCATCGATGATCAGAACACGCGCTTCGGTACCCATTCGTCGCAGGTCAGCTTGCCATGCGCCCGGGCGTCGCGCGCGCCGGGGGAAACCGTTGCGATCAAAGGCCTGTGTGCTATGCGCCGCGCGCTGCCCATGAAGCCATTTTCTGGCTCCATTTTTCTCTTTAGGGGAACAACCGGATGAAACTCTCAAGACTCGCGGGCGTCGCAACGCTGCTGACGCCGCTGCTCGCCTTCGCCAACGAGGCGAACCTGGTGCTGCCGGATCTCTCGTCCCAGATGTTCCTGGGCATCAACGGCCGCGCTCTCCTGATGTCGGGCATCGCGGTCTCCATGTTGGGTCTCGCGTTCGGCCTCGTGCAGTACATGCAGCTGCGCGCCCTGCCGGTGCACAAGGCGATGCTCGAGATCTCCGAGCTCATCTTCGAGACCTGCAAGCAGTACCTGATCACGCAGGGCAAGTTCATCATGGTGCTCTGGGTGTTCATCGGCGCCGTGATCGCCGTGTACTTCTCGATGGC
>JAYTAT010000189.1:0-2011 GCA_043737315.1 Archangium sp. | reverse complement strand
GCATGCGCACGGCCATGGTGCGCACGCTGCGATCGGCGCTTTCCATCAGCCACGCGAGGCGCTCGGGACCACCGAGGCGGGCGTAGTGACGTGCGATGAGCTCCATGGCGACTTCGCGGCTCTGGCGAATGCGGCTCTCGGTGAGTCTGAACACCTGCGCGGGGTCGATCTCTTCGACGGTGAGCGTGCAGGCGAGATCAGCCGTGGGCGAGCCCGCGTTCTCGAGGGCGTTGGTGCACAGCGTGCGCACTTCGCGGTGTTCGCTGTCGGCCAGCTCGTACACGCGCAGGTGGTAGCCCCAGCGGCGCAGATCGGCCGTGGTGATCACGCTCGCGAAACGGCGCACGTCGGCGCGCGAATCGAACAGCGCCTTCCAATACGGCTCGGGCTGGTACTGCGCGAGGGTGAGCTTGGGCGTGATGGCGTTCGCCACCGCTTCGGGCTGCTGCGGCCCCACCGTCGGGTGATGGCAGCGCAAATACGTCTGCGCGAAGAGGCGAACCGGGTCAGGTTCCTTTGCGCCCGTGGCGAGCTCGAGCAAGCGCTTCACACCGCGGTCGACATCGCCGTCACCGAAGTCACGCGGATCGACCTGGCCGAGCAACGTGCGCGTGGCGAACCCAGAGAGCGTGGGATCGGTGCGGCGCGCGAGGGCGAGCAACCACGGCAGCCCGATGACCTTGAAGCTCGCGTGCGCGGAGAGCAGGTGCAGGGCGAGCTCTCGCACCGAACGATCGAACACGAGCCCCTGCACGGCCTCGATGTCGAGACCGGGCAGCGACTTCGCGCGGCGCAGCGCCTCGTCGGCCACTTCACGAAAGGGACGATCGACCAGCAGCGCCATCAACCACGGTGCACCCAGATGTTCGGGCGCGACCAGCGGCATCAACTGTCGCGTGAAGTGCACCAGCTGCGGGGCGAGCGCCACGTCTTGCCGTCGTGGATCCGCGAAGAGCGCCTTGATGAAGTTCGCGAGCTGATCACTCTGCTTCACGCGCTCGGCGAGGTACCTGCGCGCCCAGTCGCGCTGCGTGCTGGTGCCGTAGACGAGCTCGACGAAGAAGGCATCGGTCAGCTCAGCGCGATCGAACCGAGACTCGAGCCGCGTGATCGCCCAGGCCGAGGTGTTCTGGCCCGCGAGCAACTTCGAGAGCAGCGGCAGGCCGAGCGTCTTGGCGTTGACCGTCTCGAGCACCGACATCGCCCAGGTTCGGGTCTCGACTTCTCCAATGAGCGCGTACTCGACCACCACGGCAGGCGGCAGATCGGTCGCGTGCGCGCGGGCGTATTCGACGGCGTACTTCCGCACCGCTGCTGAAGGGGAGAGCAGCAGCGAGAGCACCGCGGGCTTGAGTCCGAGGCCTTCGAGCTTCGCGGGGTGGAGCTCAGGCGTGTTCTGCAGGATGTCGACGAGCAGCTCGTGCACCGCGGCGATCGGCCGCTGCGCGAGACGCGAGAGCCAGGCCACGTTCGTCTGGCGCAGCTGCTCAGGGAAGTGTTTCTTGAGCTTGGCGATGGCGAACTTCGCCACGTCATTCTGCTGCGCCGTCTCGAGCAGCAGCATCAACGGATCGGGCGAGAGCTTCCACGCGTTCTCGAAGTACTCCTCAGTCGCATTGATGATTCGACCGCAGGCGACGCCTTGCCAGGTGCTGGCGTCGTGCGACAGCTGGTTGAGCGTGGCGGTGGCGAAGACCGGGTAGAGCTCGGGCACGGCGCGCGCGAGGTTACGCAGGTACCGCCAGCCGCGGCGCTGCAGGTAGACGATGGTTCCGCGCGTGACGGCACCACCGCCGACGGTGTTCGACTCGAGGCGACCGAGGATCGCGCCGAAGAGGAGAGCGTCTTGCCGTTCTTCGGCGAGCTTGTAGATGCGCTTGAGACCGCCCCAGAGGCCGCGAGCCAGGGGTGCGCTGCGAACGACTTCGAGCAAGGTGGCGCGGTTGGGCTCGCCCCCTTCGAGGTAGAGCTCGAGCAGGAAATCGGCGAGCAGGTACTTTCCTGAAGGCGG
>JAYTAT010000188.1:0-2013 GCA_043737315.1 Archangium sp. | reverse complement strand
ACACGGCGCGGGTCACGGGCCGTTACTGCGACGTGGTGATGATGCGCACCTTCGCCGACGCTCGCATCGAGGAGTTCGCGCAGTACTGCGAGGTGCCGGTAATCAACGGCCTGACCGACGGCGGTCACCCGGTGCAGATCCTCACCGACCTGTTCACGATCGAAGAGAAAATCGGCTCGGTCAAAGGCAAGACGTTGGCCTTCGTGGGTGACACGGCCAGCAACATGGGCCGCAGCTTCACGCGCGCCGCGCCCCTCTTCGGCTACCAGCTCAAGCTCGCTTCACCCAGGGGCTACCACCCGGCCGACGACGTGGTGGTTCCCGCGAAGGGCTTCGTGCAACTGCTGGCTGATCCGAAAGAAGCCGTGAAGGGCGCCGACGTGGTGATCACCGACGTGTGGACCTCGATGGGTCAGGAGGCCGAGTCGAAGCAGCGCCTGGCCGATCTCGGCGCCTACCAGGTCAACCCCGAGTTGATGAAGCTCGCGAACGCGCACGCGCTGTTCCTTCACTGCCTGCCTGCGCACCGGGAAGAAGAGGTGACGGCTTCCGTCATCGACGGCCCGCAGTCGGTGGTGTGGGACGAAGCGGAGAACCGCCTGCACGTGCAGAAGGCGCTGCTCGAGTACCTCGTGCTCGACAACGAACGCCGTCAGGGCCGCAGTCCCCGATAACGGCACCGCGTACGGCGGCGCCCGTTCTTATGGTGCTCCATGGTTCGTGCATCGCTTGCCGTGGTGTTGATGCTGACGGGCTGTGCTCACGGGCCTCGCGTGACCGAGCCGCCCCGCGGCCGGGCGTTCTGGCTCTCGCTGCGTGACGCGAAGTTTGCGCTACCCGCGGGTGAGTCGCGCGAAGCGGTGCTGCGCGACGCCGAGAGTCTGGTCGATTCGGAAGACCCGGTGCTGCGCGACGACGTGGGCTACGGCCTCGTGGTGGCGTGGGTCTACCGCGACAAGACGGTGCCCGCGCCCGCGCTGCTCGAGCTCACCGCTCGCTTGCAGGAGCGACTCAAGAACCTCGAGGGGCCGGTGCTCGGGCGCAGCTTCTCGGCTCTCAGCCTGTCGATCATCGCGGCCGCCGAGCTCACCCAGCCGGTGCTCAGCCAGGCGCAGTTCGACGCGCTGGTCGAGGCGGCCACCGACGAGCTGGTGCTCGAGCCTGATCTGCGCGGCCATGACGCAAAGCTGGGCTGGATTCACGCCACCGCGCACACCGCTGATCTCCTCAAGTTCCTCGCGCGCGATGATCGGCTCACCGGCCCTCAGCAGGATCGGATCATCAACGCCATCGTGCACCGGCTCTCGCACGGCGCCTCGTTCGTGTGGGGCGAAGAGGAGCGCCTCGCCGCGGTCATCCGCTCGCTGGTCTTGAGAGAAGACGCCCGCCTGCGGGTGATGAACGCCTGGCTCGGCACCCTCGGGCCTGCGTGGAAAAACTTGTGGGGCACACCCGTGCTCAACCGCGACGCCTACGCACAGCTGAGCAACACGAAGCTGACCCTGCGTTCGCTCTACGTCTCGCTCTCGGCTTCAGAAAAGACGCCGATGGTCGATGCCACGCGCGCTGATCTGCTCGAGGCGCTGGGTGCTCTGCAGTGAAACTGAAGCGCATGACGCCCGATGGCGGGCGCACTAAGAGGCGGGGCCACCTGGAGGCTTCTCATGCGTGCATCGCTCATCGTCGCGACCCTGGTGTTCAGTTCCTGCAACTTTCCCAAGGTGGTCCCCGAGGCCCTCGACACCGAGTTCAAGCCGACGGGTGAGCTGCTGCTCTACAACCGCACCGCCAGCTTCGACGCGTACCGGGTGCGCAGCGTCAAGTGCAACTTGTCGAAACGCACCGACGGGAGCTGGGCGGGCATGCTGGCAGAACGGCCGATCGACGTGACGGTGACCGACCGCCGGCTCTCGGGCGTCGAGCTCATGCTCACGCGCGAAGAGAGCGACGGCAACAAGACGGTGATCACAGGTCAGTTCCAGGGCCGCATCTACCGCTTCGAGTTCGACGCGC
>JAYTAT010000187.1:0-5148 GCA_043737315.1 Archangium sp. | reverse complement strand
CCAGGGCGGGCTCCACCTCGGAGACCGGCAGACCCACGTTGGTGGCCAGCGCATCGAGGCTGTCGGGCGACGCACGCACCGCATCGAGCACCTTGAGCTCGTTCACATTGGCCACCCGCGAGAAGAGCGTCGCCAGCTCGTCGTTCAGGTACAGCCGGCCGGGGTCCGTGGCCGCTTCGTGCAGCCGGCGCGCTTCTTCTTTGCGCATGCCGTCCACGCACTCATCGAGCAGCTCATACAGCCAGCGACTGCCTTTGGGCGGCTCCGATTTCTCGAACACGAACCGGCCTTCACCCCGGCTGGCGATGATCGCCTCGAGGGCCGTACGCCCCTGCACCCGCAGGCTGCCCGTCTGGGCAACGGCATCGATGAAGTGCCCCTGCGAGACGTGCAGCTCATAGCGGCCCATCGCGTCTTCCAGCTCGAGCCTGCCCACGCAGTCGAGCTCGGCGAGCGTGCGCAAGAACCAGAGCGGGCCCACCGAGCGCAACTCGACCTTCACCTCGCCTCGCGCGGCGAGCGCATTCCAGACGCGGGCGCGGGGTGCCACCAGCAGCGAAAGGGTGTCGAGCAGCTCCTTCGAGCGGCCTGATTTCTTCAGGTACGCCCGGGCGCCGGCGCGCGCTGCTTTCAGCGTGTCCACCGTGCCGTCGTGCGCCGAGAGCACCATCACCGCGGTCTCCCGCGAGCCGACGTCGCTGCGCAGCGCGCGCAACAGGCCCCAGCCATCGAGCTTGGGCAGATCGAGATCCGCCACCACGACATCCCACGGCTTGTGCGTGGCGAGCTGGAGCCCTGCCTGGCCATCGGCGGCGGCCTCCACCACGTAGCCCGCGGGCGAGAGCTGCTTGGTGACCATCTTGCGCAGCGAAGGATCGTCTTCGACCAGCAGCACGCGTGCCTTGTACCCGGCTGGCACCCTCGCCTCGATGACCTTCGCGGTCTCGGGCGTCTCATCCCAGATCACCGGGCCGTCATCGAGCTCGAGCAGTTGATCGAGCGCGCGTACACCCGACTCGTCGCCGAACCGCGCTTCCTGCAGCTCACCTTCGATGAAGCTGGCGCGGCCTTCGAACGGCGTGCCCGGGTAGGTGGTCACCGTGCCGGTCAAACGGGCGCGGCCGACCCACGCCAGCATGCGCGCCCGCATGCGACCAAGCTGTACCTGTGAACGATCACACTCGTCGATGAGCTCCCGCGTGCGGCTGGTCACGTCGCGGGTGAAAGGAAAACGCCACAGATCGGTCGCACCGACGCGCAGCCACTTGAGGACGTTGGCGACCGAGAGATCCGTCAGCACGCCTGCGATCGCCACCTTGAAGCTCTCGCCGCTCGCGCGCAGTGAAAGCACCACCTGGCGGCCGCTGCGCTGGGGCAAGAGCTCCTCGACCAGCACCAAATCTGGCCGCCATGAACGAACCATCTCTACGACGTTGAGCGCGTCGTCGGAGTCGCGCACCAGGAACCCTTCGCCCCGCAGCTGCTCGGTCAACGCCTGACGCATGGGCCCCGCTGCGATCACCAACACGCGGCGGCGAAGATCTTCGGTCGCTCCTTCACTCACACCCATTGCAAGAAGCACAGTGTCGAGAGTTCTCGCTTCAGTCGAGCGAGATCTCTTTAAAAACCCGCGCCGAATCGCAGGGTGAGCGTCGACTCGCCCGCACGACCCACCAGCTCGGCGACCAGCTCAACGTGGTTGAGCAGCGCCACCGGCACCAGCAGCAACGTGGTGAACACGTTCAAGAACTCGCCGAAGAAGCCGCGCTCGCCTTCGAAAGGCCGCTGAAAAAGAAAGGTCTTGGTCCACCACGGGGAAGTGACCCCGATGCCCGCGCGAAAGCCGAACACCCCGTCAGGCCCCGAAGGCGCCTGCAACCCGGGCGCTGTCTGGCCGTCGCCGAAGCCCACCGACGAACCCACGAAGGGAGTGAGCCGCACGTAAAGGTACACGTCGGGCATCAGCTCCGGTTGATTGCCCGCCGCGCCCCACGCGTAGCCGCCCCGAAACTGCACGCCGTAAGAGGCTCGAAACGGCACCCTCCCCAGCTGCTGCACGAACTCGAAACCCACGCCGCCAAAAGGCGTTCCCCAGGCCGGTCTGGCCGGGCCCAGGGCCGCGCCCACGTAGAGCGCAAACCCTGCCGCAGACCGTTCACCCAGCCCGGCCACGGCGGAAAGATCAGCCTGAAATGGCATCACCCGCTGCTCGGTAGCGCCAGAGACGAGCATCACGAGCAGGGCAATGAGCACGAAGGAGAGCCTCATACTCACTCTGGCTCACATGTGGGGAGCCGGGCAATCGCAGCGCGCCCGGTTGCCGGCTATCGTTTTCTCGTACCCACGGCC
The DNA here is from genome assembly GCA_043737315.1 of Archangium sp. Lineage (GTDB taxonomy): Bacteria > Myxococcota > Myxococcia > Myxococcales > Myxococcaceae > Archangium_A. The sequence goes on along the minus strand of JAYTAT010000187.1, from coordinate 2,799 downwards.
GAGTCAGAGAACAGGAAGCGCATGTCGACGTTCGATACGAAGGTTCGGCAGCTCAAGCGCACCCTCAAGTACCTCAAGGGCTACGTCGATTTCGATCGCAGCACGAATCAAATCGTGCGGCGCACCGACTTCACCAACTGCCCGCGGCCAGTGCTGATGCTCTACGGCTTCATGTCGACCCGGCAGAGCTTCGAGATCCTCGAGCACCGCCTGCGGCGCGATCAGTTCTGCGTGTGGAGCATCAACCTGGGTGGCTGGAAGCAGGCCTTCAACACCGACGCCATCGACGTGCTGGCCGAGAAGGTGCGGGAGAAAGTCGAGCGGCTTTACCAGCGCTATCCGCAGATGGGCCCGCTCTCGATCGTGGGCCATTCCAAGGGGGGGCTCATCGGCTCGTATTACGTCAAGCGCCTGGGTGGTGATCGCCGCGTGCGCAACCTCGTCACCCTGGGCACGCCGCACAACGGCTCGCCCTCTGCCTATTTCGGCATCGCCGCGTATGGGCTCATCTCGCGCAGCATCTGGCAGCTCACCCCGATGTCTCCGTTCATCCGCCGGTTGAAGATGGGCGCCTTTCCTTCGGCGGTGCGCATGACCTCGGTCTTCTCGAAGGAAGACAGGGTGAACCCCTTTCCGACCTGCATCGTCGAGGGCACCGGCACCGAAGGTCAGGACCTGCACAACATCGAGATCGCCGACGTGGCGCACCGCGAGTTCCTCACCAGCCGCACGGTCTACGGCGTGCTGCGCCGCGAGCTCTTCACCGGCTACGGCCTGCCCGTGCCTGCAGAACCGCGCTCGAAGCGCCTCATCAACCTGAGGTAAGAGCCTCGCCGTGCAGCCGAGCAAGTGGGACCTGATCCTCGACCAGAAGCCCATCCCCCTCCTCACCCACTTGTTGGAGGAGGTGGCGAAGATCTTCTCGAAGGACCTCGCCCAGTGGCCGCCCCATGTGGAGAACTTCGACCCGCAGACCGGGCGCAAGCTCTCAGACTTGCTGGCCGAAGCCCCGCTGCCGCCTGACTCACGCATCTACCGCGAGGCGTTCGTGCTCACCCGCTTCGACCTGGGCCGCGAGCTGGAGGCCAGCGACGATTACCTGCGCAACCAGCGGTGGATGCAGACGGGCCTCGGCGCTAAGGACAGGGGCATGATGTTGTTTCTCTCGCGCTTCATGGCTGAGCAACTCCTGGGCCTGGCCGAAGCGACGGAAGGCCGCGTGACCAGACCGCACCTGCTCGACGTGCTCGATCGCACCGAACGACTTTTCTTTGCCCGAGGTCCCACGCCGTGAACATGACCACGAACTCTGCAACGGCCGCTGCCACCCTGCGCCCGCCCCACAAGCTCCCCAAGCCCAACGACGCCTGCTGGTGCGAGAGCGGCAAGAAGTACAAGAAGTGCCATCAGGAGCCTGACTCCGAGTTCATCAAGGAAGAGCGCAAGCGCCTCGAGGCGAACCGCATCAAGCCAGGCCGCGTCTCTCCGATGCGCGCGGTGCCCGACACCATTCCCAAGCCTGACTACTGGCAGACCGGTCAGCCCTCGCGTGGTTCGGGGCGGGTGGTGCGAACCGCTGAAGAGATCGTTCGCATGCGGAAGGCGGGGCTGGCGGCGGCGCGCATTCTTCGTATGGCGGGCGCGTTCGTGAAGCCGGGCATCGCCACCGACGACATCGACGCGTACGTGCACGAGCTGACGATCAAAGAGGGCGGGTACCCGAGCCCGCTCAACTACCGCGGCTTTCCCAAGTCGGTATGCACCTCGGTCAACGAGGTCATCTGTCACGGCATCCCCGACGATCGAAAGCTGCTCGACGGCGACATCGTGAACCTCGACGTAACCATCTTCCTCGAGGGCGTTCACGGCGACTGCAACGCGACGTTCTGCGTGGGCAACGTGGATGACGAGTCGAAGCAGCTGATTCGGGTGACGCACGAGTGCCTGATGAAGGGCATCGAGGCGGTCAAGCCCGGCCGGCCCATCAGCGACATCGGGCGTGCGATCGAGCAGCACTCGGATCACTACGGCTACGGCGTGGTGCGCGCATACTGCGGTCACGGCATCTCTGAGACCTTCCACAACTCGCTGCAGATCCCCCATTACTTCGACGCGCGCTCGACCACGAAGATGGAGGTCGGCATGACCTTCACCATCGAGCCGATGATTGCGCTGGGCACCTGGGAAGAGACCACCTGGGACGATGAGTGGACCGCGGTGACCAAGGATCTCAAGCGCACCGCTCAGTTCGAGCACACCATCCTGGTCACCGAGATTGGTTGCGACATCCTCACCAAAGAGCCCTGAAGTGAAGCGCGGGGTGGCGGTGGCCCCCGCCAAGCATCAGCGGGCCCAATTCGGCACAGGCCTGCCGATGTTGTGGCCCGTCGAGGTGAGGTGCATGTCTCCGCGTGAGCCGACGAGGCCGTCGCCACCGCTGCGGTACTCGGTGACCTGGTTCTTCGCGACCGGCGTGGCTCGCTTGTCGCCGATGGCGATGGCGTGAATGTGCGGAGGGAAGGAGTCGTTGACGCCACGGCGCCAACCCGCGAAGCCCGCCATGCGCAGCGCCTTCACCACGTTGTCCGCGGTGGCAGACGAAAAGCCATTGATGCGAATGTCGAGCGCGCCGCCGCCATCGTGGGTACCTGCGCTCGCCGAGACGCTGGTGCTGTAGCTGCCCTGGCTGAAGCTCAGCTTGGTGTTGATGCCCATCTGCTTCATGTACGACTCTGCCCGCTCGATCATCACGCGCGTGCGGACGTTCACCTTCACGCCGCGGAAGTTGACGATGCGGTA
>JAYTAT010000186.1:0-2015 GCA_043737315.1 Archangium sp. | reverse complement strand
GCACGTGGCTTTCGCCGCGCAAGGTCTCTGAGATGGGCTTTACAGAAGACGGCATCACGAAGACGTTGAAGGCGAAGGTGGCGATGAGCCGTTCAGCGGCCGCACGGCAGCTGGTCTGGTCAGACTTCCGCGACGGCGTGGAGAGCGTCTCGTTTTCCTCAAAGTAGAACTCCGCCGGCCCCATGGAGAAGGCATCAGTTCCACCCTGCCAACTTTTCCACCAACGCCGCCCGCTCGGCCGCAATTTCCCGAGCGGTGCGAAACCCCCACCTGCGAAACACCAGCATCGGAGGGCACCACCCCACCAGCGCGTGCATCATCAAGAAGCCGGTCTGAGCAAACACCAGATACCGCCAGAACCGATTCCGCTCGCTGAGCCGCAGCGCGGTCGAGCCCAGGATCGCGAAGTTGGCCATCAACAACCGGTCGATATCGATCTCGCGATCAAGCCGGTGAATGCGCGCGATGACAGCCTCCCGGCCTCGGCTCAGCGCGTCATCCATGCAAGCGTGCGTCTTCTGGTCGATGGCCTGGTTGACCTGAGACGGAGTGCGCCTGCGAATTCGGTCAGATCGGGCGCCCACCACATCGGGTGCCCCCACGATGAAGTTGGTGTTCATGACCAAGCCTGAAGCAACACACACACCATCGCGCGTTCTCAGCGAGCAGCCGCTCCCGCCGTGAGGCATCGGGTCACGCTGTGGCGATCTCGTCGACGGCTAAAAGCTTCCAGGGTCTGACATGCTCTGCCCTGATGCGTCGCGTCGCCATGGTCCTGCTGGTGCTGCTGTCGGGTCGAAGCGGGGCGCAGACCTTTTTCTTCGAGGGCTTCGAGACGCCCGGCTTCAGGGCGGTCGATGGCGGGTTCACGACGTTCAATGACACGGATCCCGTCAGCGTCTTCTCGTGGACGGGTGATGCCGGCGTGGTGCGGGGTGCGCAAGCGCTCGTCATTCAGCGCACGATGGCCACCGGTTCGGGGTCGGCGAACTCTGATCTGCTGGCCGCGACCTTCGCAGGGCGCACCGGCACGGTGAGCGTGCAGACCTGGCTGCGGCTCGACTCGACCAGTGGCTTCTATGGCGCGTGGCCGTTGCAGCTGCATGGGCTCGGCAACCCGGACGGCACCAACGCGGAGATTTTCATTCGAGGCGACACCCCTTCGTTGGTGGTGCAGACCGGCGGCCGCGCGGGTTTTGTGCCGTGTACGCCGACGATGAAGTTGCCGGATGCGGGCTGGCACCTGCTCGAGTTGATCACCACGGGCAACGGCACCGATGCAGGGCTGGCGCGGGGGTTCATCGATGGCGTGCCGTTCTGTCAGTCGGCCAATGATTGGAGTGGATACCCCGCAGGCCGTCTCCTCACCGGCACGAGCGCCTACGATCGAGGCTGGGCAGGGACGATGGTGCTCGATGAGCTTCGGGTGGCCGACGGCATCGTGGTGAACCGGCTCGAGGTGACACCCGGTGCGCTCGCGGGAACGGTGGGAGACTGCCTGCCCCTCACGCTCGACACCGGCAGCATCGACGACGCGGGGGCTCTGGACCGCAGCATCACTGTGGACTGGGTGCTCACGCAGGGGGACGTGGCGTTGAGCAATGCGGGCTGCACCGGGCCGGGCGCCACGAGCGTTCCACTCTCGGCACGCACGACGTTCGGGGTGAAGCTGGTGAGCGCAGGCACCGCGCAGGTGCAGGTGATCAGCCTGGGGCTGCTGGGTGGAGCACTGCTCCGTTACGACGTCGAGCCGTTCGATGCGGGCACGCCAGACGCGGGCCGGGATCCACAGCGGCTGGCCGTCGGGTGCGGCTGCAGTGCGGCGAGCTCGCCCTGGGGCCTGCTGACCTTCGCGCTCGTTCTCTTGCGGCGCCTCAGTGCAGGTGTTCGAGAATCCAGATCGCTTCGACCGGGGTGCTGCAGCTCTGGAAGGCGCTCGCGTGGCGTTCAGGAACGCGGGTGACATTCTCGGTGCCGGCCAGAGTCGCGAGCTTCAGCAGCGAAGCGGCGTCGTC
>JAYTAT010000185.1:0-12537 GCA_043737315.1 Archangium sp. | reverse complement strand
GAACTTCCGCCGGAGGCCCGAGGCGCCTTACCCTCATCAGGAATGGTGCAGGCGTTCTATTGCGAGTACCCAGAGTGCGAGCAGGACGGCAGCGGGTGGGAACCTTTCAGCAAGGTCCACCTCGTCCGAATCATCGCCTCCGACGGCCCCGGCGCCATCGAGGTCTACGGTCAGCCCTTTCCAGTCAGAGCCATCTCTGGCTGGGATCCCGCCCCGGATCTCCCGGCAGCAGACGAGCAAGATGAGCTCGGGCTGGTCTTCGACTACGACTTTGCTTCCAACCAGGTTCGGGTGCGGTGCAAGAGCGTACAACTCGACGCGCCGCCCATCTCGATGGATGAGCTACAGGCAGAGCAGGTCTCGCAAGCGAGTTCGGGCGATAAGCTTCGCGGCTGGCCTCACTGGGTTCAGCACGTCAGTTATCCGCGCTGCCCCCAGTGCAGCGGTGCGATGGAGTACGTCTTCCAACTCGACTCTGACCACCACCTGCCGTTCGTCTGGGGCGACGCCGGGGTTGCTCACTTGAGCCAGTGCGCGCAGCACCCCGAGGTGTTGACCCTGGCGTGGGCCGGCTGCTGAGCCACTTCACAGGTCCTGCGCGTCTGCGTGCTGCCAGGGCGTTCCATGACGGGTGCAGACCGCGCGGCTGCCATCGCGCGATGGGCGGGGTTGATGCCGGCTGGGCAACGCACCACGTGCCGTTCGTCGCGCTTGGAAGACTCGGTGGTACCTTTCGCCCACAGATGACGCATTCCCTCGAGTTCGAATTTCTGGGCGATGACGCTGATGGCCAGTTCGTTCCTGTCGGTGGTCCGCTCTCCCTGCTGCGAGGCCTGCTCGCCCGTCAAGACATCGACAGTGCCGTTCGCCTCTACGAGGAGACCGGTGCTTCCGCGCGGGCGGGGTTGATCCTCGAGGCCACCACCGCGTCCTTCGAGCTCAAGAAGTCCATCGCGTTGATGTTCAAACGCGCGCGCGATTTCGCGGCTGCGGGCGAGGTGTACCAAACCCTCAAGCTCGACGCTGAAGCTGCGCCCTGCTTCGAGCAGGCCAACGACTTCGTGCGCGCCGCCGACGCGTGGAAGCGCCTGGGTGAAATCATGAAGGCCGCTGCCGCCTACGAGCGCGGTGGCAGGCTCGACGACGCGGTGGCGCTCTATGGCCAGGCGGGCTCGAAGGAGCAGATGGCCGAGTCGCTCGCACGCGGTCAGAAGTTCGAAGCCGCCGCCGCGCTCTATCGCGACCTCGGCAACCTCCACGGCGAAGTCGAGACGTTGCGCGCCTGCGTCGCCGCCACCCCTGAGGCGATTCAGCCCACCGTGCGGCTGGCCGAGCTGATGACCCATCACGGCCACACCGACCGCGCGGTCGAGTTGTTGATGACCTGCGTGCGCAGCTCAGAGAAGGCACGCAACGACAGCGGGCTGCTCGAGTACCTGGCGCGCCTGCTCGAGTCGACGAACAACCCGGTCGCTGCCGCCAAGGTGCGCGCCCGCATTCCCCCCGCGTCTTCCCAGACCCCGCAGCCCATTCCCGTCTTGCGCGCCGCCTTGCCCATGCCCACCGCCACGCCCGGCGGCGACGCGTACGGCTTCTTGAAGGCGCTGCCGATGTTCGCCGACCTCTCGCTGGAGGACATGCGCTCGTTGTTCCGCGTCTGCGTGCAGCATGGCTTCGGGGTGGGCATGAACCTCATCGAGCCGGGCCAGGCAGGCCGCGGGCTCTTCGTCATCGTCGACGGGCAGGTCGAGGTCTTCAGCGGCACCGGCCCCGATTCCCGGCTGCTCAACACGCTGGGCGTCGGCGGCTACGTGGGTGAAATCTCGTTGCTGCTCGACGGCCCCACCTCGGCCCGGGTCACCGCGCGCACGCAGGTCAAGGCGCTCTTCATTTCGCGGGAGGCCTTCAAGCACTACGTGTTCAACACACCCACCGCGGCCATGCGCATCTACCGGCTGTTCAGCAGCAACCTTGCAGAACGAGTCCGCACCTTGTCAGCGGGGCGCTAGACTGTTCCCGTCAGTGAGTACCTTCGAAGAACTCGCAGAGCAGTTGTCGATGACGGAGCTGATCCGGCTCCAGGACGTGTTGTCCAAGGCGATCGTCCGTCGTTTCGAGAAGCGGCTCGCGCTGGTGTTCAGCGACGTGGTTGGTTCGACGCCGTACTTCGCGCGCTTCGGTGACGAGGCCGGCCGCAAGCTGCAGCAGCGCCACTACGACCTGGTCAACGCGGCGATCACGCCCGAAGGTGGGCGGGTGGTCGACACGGCGGGCGACGGTGTCTTCCTCTGCTTCGACAGCGTCACTGCGGCCTCGCGCGCGATGGTGGGGCTGCAGCGCTCGATCGTGCGCGACAACGATTCGCGCGCGCATGAACACCGGCTCAACCTGCGCATCGGCGTGCACATCGGCCCGGTGTTGACCGACGGCGTGCTGGTGGCTGGCGACGCCGTGAACTTCTGCAGCCGCGTGGCGGGGTCTGCGGGGTCGGGCGAGATCCGCCTCTCCCTGGCGGCGTACTCAGAGCTGACGGAGCTCGAGCTGCGCCTCAAGAGCCGGCGTCAGCGCGCGGTCGAGCTCAAGGGCGTCGACAAGCCGCAGGAACTCTTCACGCTCGACTGGCTCGATGCCACCAGGTTCCCCACCAAGGTGCGCTTCGAAGACGGCTCAGAGCAGCGCCTGCCCACGCTCGACGTCATCCGCTTCGGGCGCCTCCGCGAGCAGGATGGCGCGACCGCGAATGACGTGGTGATCACCTTGTCTGATCCCAACCTGCAGAGCCGGATCAGCCGCTGGCACTTCGAGCTGCACCGCCGCGCCGACGGCTTCATGTTGCGTTCGGTCTCCACCAGCACCACCGAGATCGACGGGCGTGCGGTGGCACGTGGCGAAGAGGTGTTGGTGCGGCCGGGGGCGAGGGTGCGGCTGGGTGGCGCGCTGACGCTCGAGTTTGCGTCAGAAGATTTCTCGCAAGAGATGACTTTGTTGCCGGCCTGAATTCGTCGCTTCTCAAGCGGCGAAGACGATGTCCCATTCGGCCAGCTCGCCCTTCACCATCACCTCGACCACATCACCGACCTTCTTCCCGAGCAGCCCCTTGCCGATGGGCGAGCCCGGCGTGACCACGTGCAGAAACCCGTCTCCACCGGGCCCGGTGAGCTCTTCACCTGCTCCCGCGGGGGCCATGAACAACGTCTTCCCGCCCTCACCATCTTCCAACTCGACCAGTGCACCCAGACCGATGCGTTCGCCCTTGCGAAGTGACACGGGCTTGAAGTCAGTCACTGCCTCCCACGCAGCCTGAGCTGCCTCCAGCCGCGTGCGCGTGGCCGCCGCGAGATTGACCGCCCGGGGAGCGCCCGTCTTCGCATCCAACCGCGCGTCCTCTGCCGCCCGCAGTGCCTGCTCGTAGATGCGCTTCAACTTCTCGGCGAGTTGGCCGGTCAGAAAGACCTTGTCCATCCTCCAAGGCTAGATCGCGCTCAGAAGGGCTCAAGATTTCGGCCGACCCACATTGAAGGGCTGTGCCGCCTCAGGGACACGTGCAACACGCACCACCGTTTTGAAATGAGGCAACTTGAGGCCGTACAGCCCAGATTCGACCAGATTGCGGCACCTTACGAGCTGGCGCGCTGGTTGCTGTACGGGGTTTCATGAAGATCACCAAGAGCGTGCCGACGCAGACCTTAGAGGCCACCCACAACTCAGCGAGCCGCCCTCCTTCAACGCCGCGTGTTGGGCTCGAGGCCACCTCGCGCTACGAGTCCCACTTCGTTGCTCAAAAGAGCGGCACTGCTCAAAAGAGCGAATTCGCCGAACCCTCAGCTGTGCGCAACAACGGCCCGCGAGGAGCGTATTACCACAAGGTCGAATCGACCTCGCCGTCGAAGGCAACCCTGGGCATCGACACTTCGGTGACGCTGGGCCGCTTCGTCAGCGACCCCTCACGCCCCCCCATTTTCAGCGCCGAAGCCCCAGAGGGACGGGCGCAAGACGTGATGTCGAACTACCTCGGCACGTCGGCCACCGCGACCATCAAGGGTGTCGCGGTCACCGCTGAATCAGACGCAGGGTTTGCGACCAGCCGACACTTCGACGCCGAAGGACGACCGACCTTCGTCACGTCAGCGGAGCAAAGCAGTGGAACTCGCCCTTCGAAGACGTATTATGAAAAGAACGGAAAGTTTTATGAGAACAAAACCAACATTGAATTAGAGAAAAAACCCAGTGGTCTTGTTGAGCATTTCTGCAGCCGTGCTTTTGCCCGAGTTCACGAGCCTGTTCTCGACGCCAGTGGAAAGGTGGTCATGGAGGACGGAAAAGTAAAATACAGCAACGACTACAGCTTCATCCCCAAAGAAGATCAGTCACAGTACGCCTACCAGGGCGAGACCCTCTTGATGAAAGTGGAGCGTAAGCCGCCCCCAGCAGAGGGTAAGAACGTATCGCTCAGCTTCACCGTGATGAGGCTGAACGGCACGAAGGCGACGTCATCCCTGTCGTGGCGAAGTGAGACGCTCGCTCAGGCCTCAGCGCTCGTTCAGGCCAAACGAGTTACGTCCGTCGACCAGCGCGGTGGCGAGGACAATGGAACCGTGCCGACACGCGCTACGATCACTCAGACGGTGTGGAACTACGCGACCGTGACCTCTCTCACCGGTGTCGGGACTCCGTTGGCGGGCGCGAATGCCGTCATCATTCATGGGCGTGACTCGGCGCCCACCAAGACTTTCAGCACCACCGGCATGAAGACCAACGGAGGGCAATCGGTCACGATCGACCCCCCGAACCCCCGCTAGTCTTCACTGCCCTCTCATCGCAATGACGGGCTGCGCGACACGTCGCTTCAAAAGCCCCGAGAGTCATCGCCTCATTCTTTAACTGGAGTCTTTCATGCTGACCCCCAAGGCATGTGACGAGGGTTTCGCCATCCGTCGGGACCTGAAGTCCCAGGGTCGCCTGCGCCTCGACCTGGCGAAGCCTGCCGCAGGGAGCGGCACCCTGGATGACGGCATCGAAGGTCGGCACCCGGTGCGAAGGTGAGAATATCCGAACGATGCAGGCTCTTATGTCTGGCATGTCTGGCATGTCTGTCCTGCGGCCCTTCCGGACGTCTGTCTGGAATCGGCGCGCACCAACGGGCGTTTGTCGACGCGCCGCGGCTCCCGCTCTCAGTTCGGAACCAGCAGGTGGTTGACCCTGCGGGCCGGACAGTCATTCTTCGCGCGTTGCAGCATCACTCCCTCCAAGATGTCGACTACGGCGGCCGGGAAGTCGCCGACGACGACTACCAGCGGATTCGCAGCTGGGGTTTCACGGCGCTGCGCGTCGCAATCTCGTGGAGCCGGCTCGAGCCGAGACGTGGGGAAGTCGACGAGGCTGCCTTGAACGAAATCACTGAAGTCGTGGAGCGGGCGCGCGCCGCCGGCCTCTGTTCGATTCTGGAATGGCACCAGGACTTGTACGGGCGATGCGCGACTGCCCCCCAGAACCCGCTCCGATCTGGAGCCAATGGGGCGCCTGATTGGGCTTGCCCGGCAGTCATGCCCTCAGGCCTGCTGCCACACTGGGAAATGTTCGACCGTTTTTGGGCGAACGAAGACCAGGTGTTCGATTCCTGGCTGGCGACATGGCGCGTCGTTCTGAGCCGGTTCAAAGACAACCCAGGAGTCTGTGGTTTTGAACCGATGAATGAGCCTCAAGGGTTCTCGACCGGAGGTCAGTCGCTCGAACGCCAGAAGGTCTACCCGGCCTACCGGAAATTCGCGGCCCTGAAACGCGAGGTCGGGGCAGGAGGACTGCTGGTGCTCGATGCGACGGTGATTCGAAACGAGACCTTCGAACTCGAGACTGAACCTCTCGACGATGTGGACCCCGACGCTGTGTACGCACCACATCTCTATAGCGGCTGGATCTTGCTCTACCTGGTGGGCAAGCCAACTGCCCCCGGTGACAAAGTTCGCGACTTCAACAAGGCTGTCGCCCAGGCAAAGTCTCTTCGGCTTCCACTTTGGAATGGGGAGTGGGGCGTCAACTTGAACATCCCGAGTGGCCTGGCTGACCTCGCCCGGCACGCAGCCCTCGAGGATCGCCACCGCATCGGATCTTCTTATTGGGCTTTCGAAAGAATGGGCGGCCAGTTCACGGATGGCGCTCAGGCGCTCCTCGATGCAAGTGGGCAGCCTCGCGACGGGGTTCTGGAAGTGTTGGCGCGGCCGTACCCCATGGCTGTTCCCGGCAGCCTGGTAGCATTCAGTTGGGCGCCAGAACGGCGAACGCTGCAGGTCGAGGTCGAGGTGTCGTCGGTTTCAGCTGCGCCTCTGGTGCTCTTTGCGCCCAGTCGCTCTCTGGGGGAATGCTTGCAGTTGACGGTGGACGGTCCCCCTGAGTGGGAGGCACGTGAGGCCCCGCTGGAAGAGGTCTGGGTGAAATTGAATCAGACAGGGCGTTTCGTCATTCAAGTTGCTGCCTGCGATCAGTGAGGCATCAGCGTGGGACGGCCCGGAGTCATGAGGGTGACGCCGTGAGAGAACTCGAGGGCGCCCGCTGTTCGCTGCACTTCGACGCGCCTTCGCTCGCCACCTGTCAGCGCTGCGGCCGCTTCAGCTGCCAGACCTGCCTCGTCGTCACCGAACCGCCGCTCTGTTCTTCATGTGCGCCGGCGTTGGTCGACCCCTACGGTTGAACTCGAGTTCGTTCGAGTTCGTGCCCGCCTTCATCATCGGCTTCAAGCTGGTGCCCGCCGAGCTGCCCAAGCTGCTCGTGTTGACGGCGATCTTCGCCGTTCCCGCAGCGCTCATGCAGATGGTGCTGGTGAAGGAAGGCGATGACCTCGGGGCGATCTCCAGCTCGATCCGCGTCAACAGCATGTACGAGTTCGCGGTCGGCATCATCGGCGCACAGGCCATGCTCGCGCTGCTCATTGCGCGTGGTGAAGGCCGCACGCTCTCGATTGGCGGAGCGCTCAACGAAGGCATGCAGAACTGGAGCCGCGCGGTCGGCGTGCGTTTTCGATCGGGCCTGACCCTCTTCGGGTTCGCGCTGCTGCTGCTGGTGCCAGCGTTCTGGAAGGCCACCCTGATCATGTTCAGCAGCATCGCGGTGCTGCGCTCACGTGATCGCGATGCGCTCGCCGCGTCAGAGGCGGTCGTGCGGGGGCGCTTCTGGTTGTGCCTGGGGTTCGGCTCGAGCGCGGTCGCAGTGGCCTTCGGGCCGATGATCATTCTCGAGTCGATCATCGCTGTGGTCTTCGAGGAACTGTCGGTGCCTCGTTTTCCGCACGAACTGCTGACCGACTTCATCGACCGGTTTCTGGCGGGCGTGGTGATGACCAGCGTGTTGTACGCCGGGTACGTGATGCTTCATCGCACTGCAGGTGTGGAGTTGGCGCCCATGTGGTGGTCGTCGTCACGGGCTCCTCCGCTCTCGAAGTGAGACCGGTTGGGGTGTTGCGGATTCTGCGTCTGTCCAAACGCAGTTCGCTCTCCGGCGGGCTCCTCGGTCATCTCAGTGCAGAATCCGCAACACGGCGCCCCCATGCACGCTCACGCAGGCGCCGCTCACCTCACCAGCGCACAACCATCAGCGCGGCGCTTCCACGGTGCAGGGCAAGACGTCGCAGCTCTGAATGTAGAGCCCCGGTGCGCCCACCAACGTCGAGGGCACGCGGCGTCGCGGTTCCGCCAGCGCGCTGTGCGAATCGAGCGCGTTGATCTCGAGGGCGAGGTCGACGCACTCCACCAGCAACAACGGCACACCCGCCCGCCACCACACGTTCTGCACGGGGCAGGGCGCTTCGGCCGGGGTCGAGGTGAGGGTCACCGCGTCGACCACCGCGAAGCGGCCCCCGCCGTAGAGCGCCACCAGCGCTCCATCACCGCTGACCTGCAGGTGAACGTTGCGTGAGCTGGGCAACGCCCGCGTGGCTGACACCTCGCCCGCAGACGACACCGCGATCAACTGCCCCGAAGGCTCGAGCCCCACCACGCCCCGGGCCGTTCCCACCAACGCGGCTGGCGCGAACGCACCGCGCTCGACGAACTCACCGTTCTCAAGCCGCAACAAGGCGCTGGGCCCACCGTCGGAACCACCCGACGCGATCCACAACCCGCCCTCGCCATCCCAGGTGGCCTGGGTGATCGCGCTGCGCGCAAACAAACTCGCAGCAGGCGGAGAACCCGCGCACACCACGAGTTGCCGGGGCGACCACGCCGCCACGCTCATGCCATCGCGGCTCACGGCAAAGCCCAGCCGCTCAGGCACCGCGCTCAGCAGGCACGCGTTGAGCGCGCCGAACGAGGGGTCGGTGGTCGGAGAGGTCGCGAGGTACGGCAGGCTCGTCAGCGACAGGTACATGATGCCGCCCAACGCCACCGCCAGCGCCACCGTGACCGCGAGGGTCAGGCCTTGCAGTCGTTTGTTGGGATTTCGCCGGTGCGGCGTCACTTGCAGCGCCTTACTTCAGTTCACTTCTTCGCGCGCGCCTTGAGCTTCCTGGGCCTGAGATCCTGCGCGGCGAGCACGCGTGAGAGCCCTTCGGGCAGCGCGTCGAAGGCCACGCCGATGCGGCTGTACAGCGAGAGCTGGGGGTTGCCTGCTTCTGCCCAGGCCACCGTGCCGCGAAAGGCCACTTCCTTTTCTTCCACCAGGAAGAAGCCGTGCACCTTCGAGCCCGGCAGGAACACCTGCGGGAGCTCAGCCTGAAAGCCACCCCGCGAGACATCGGCAGAGAGGGCGGGAAGCCTTCGCCCCAACGAGAGAGGAAGGCGCAGGGTGCGGCGGAGCGTCTGGCGGCGCGTCGTCATGCGCCACAAAGTGGCACAGGCCTGTTGCTCGTCCAGTTTCCGGCTCAGGCGTCGCGCGAGACGGCGAGCGCCGCGTCGGGCAACCGCAGCAGCGCCACCTGCATCGCAGGGTTGGCCACCACGCGGGGCGGCTCGAGTGACTCGACCCGAATCGCGCGCGCACCCGGGTCGAACACCCCACCGATGAAGAGCTTGAGGCCTGCTTCCTTGAGCGCCCAGACCGCGGCTTGTGTCTCGCGGCTCTCGAACGCGCCGCACGCCTCGGCTTCACCTTCCGAGAACACCCGCCTGGCGATGCGGGCGATGCGTTCTCCATCGACGTCGTCACACACGTCGATGCCCACGCGTGAAGTCGCCACGGCCGCCACCGCCCAGCCCCGGGTGTGGCTCAGGTTGATCACCAGCCCGGTGCGAGGCACGCCGTCGATCGACACCCGCGGCGCGCCCGATTCGAGTGGCAGCACCTGGGTGCACGAAGGCGCAAAGCCCAGCGCCTGTTCCAACAACCGTTTGGCCACCCGCCGCCCCGCGAGCCACTCACAGCGGCGCAGCGGCCAGGGCATGTCTGCCAGCAGCGCGCGTTCGGCCTCACCCAACGTGACCTCGACCTCACCTGGTTCGCGGCGTTCTGCGAGCACCCACGCGCCGAGCACCTGCGTCACCACGCCGGGTTCAAGCGGTACACCGGGTTTCATCAGCCCAGGTCTTCGTCGAGATCGAAGTCAGGCACCTTCGCTTCAGCCTGCTTCATCTTCGTCTTCACGAAGGTGTCGTCTGCCGAGCTGCTGGGGGCCTTGTTGGGTTTCTGCGCCTGCACCAGGCGGCCCAGCGCCGAGTCCGTCAGCGACATCGCGCGAATCTGCGCCTGGAGCCGCTCTGGGTCGAACACCGGCGAATCTTCCTCTTCATCGCGTGGCCTGGGGTCGACCGACGGCTTGAAGGTGGCGAAGGTGTTGGTGCCCGTCGGGCTGCGTTTGACGGCGGGGTGCGTGCCGCTGGTGGGGGTGAAGGCGGGCTGCACGCCGGTGCTGGGCTTGAACGCCGGCTGAGTACCCGTGCCAGGCTTGAGCGCGGGGTGCGAACCGGTGGCGGGCTTCTGCGCTGCCTGGCGGGGCGGGGCAGAGGGGCGGAAGGCGAGCTGCGCGCCGGTCATCGGCTTGAGCGCGGGGTCAGGCTGGGCGAACCGGGTCGGAGGCGCACCGGTGATCACGTTGGCTCGACGCAGCAGCGAAGAGGTCTCACCCGTCGACATCTCGTCGAATGGGAAGAGGTCCTGTGGCGCTTGCGGCTGTGGCGGGCCGTCGTCGTAGGGATCGTCCGGGTCGTTCGGCATGACCTTTCAAGGTTAGCGCCAACCCGAACGGGGTGCCATCGAGGCTCAGCGGATGGGCAGTCGAACGAGGAAGGTCGAGCCTTTGCCCATCGCGCTCTCGACGGAGATCGACCCGCCATGTTGTTGAACGATCTGCCGCGCGCCCGCAAGCCCAATACCCAGGCCGCGAATCAGGCCGTGAGCCACGTTGGCGCCTCGCGCGTACCATTCGAAGATGCGGGCTTGATCAGCCTGCGGAACGCCGATGCCCTCGTCGGCCACTTCGAGAATGGCCACCGGCCCAACGGGGTCGAGGCGCTGCTCGATCTTCAGGAAAACACGGCCCCCTTCCGGGCTGTACTTGATGGCGTTGCTCAGCAGGTTGTTGATGACCCGCGCCAGCCTGCGGGAGTCCCACCACCCTTCGAGCACCTCGAGCGCCGTCACCTCGAACTGGTGATGCGGG
Source organism: Archangium sp. (assembly GCA_043737315.1). Classification (GTDB taxonomy): domain Bacteria; phylum Myxococcota; class Myxococcia; order Myxococcales; family Myxococcaceae; genus Archangium_A. The sequence goes on along the minus strand of JAYTAT010000185.1, from coordinate 1,955 downwards.
GCGTTGCGCGCGTGCTCTTCCACCAGCGAGCGCACCAGGGCGACGAGGTCGGTGGGCATTCTTTCCAACTCCAACGATTGGCCTCCCCGCACCCGCGCGACGTCGAGCAGCTCGTCGATCAACTGGTCCAACAAAGAGAGCTGCCGCGCCATCCGCTGCAGGTCTGTCGGTACCAGGTCAGGGCTGTGTTGCAGGTGACCGCGAATGACTTCGAGCCCCATCATCAGCGCCGCCAGCGGGCTCTTGAGGTCATGCGAGACGAGCGCCATGATCTCGTCTCTGGCCTGCACGGCCGCTTCGGCCTGCTGCAGCGCGGCCCGCAACGCTTCCTCGATCGCTCTTTGGGCGGTGACGTCGATGGCGGTGCAGGTGACCCCGATGATGGCCGCCTTTTCATCGAGCAGCGGCGCGATGCGCAGGTCGTAACGCCGCTCTTCGCCCTTCCATCTGACCGACATTTCCTGTCGGCAGCCGGCGCCGCTGCGAATCACCTCTCGTTTGAGCGCTTCGGTCAACACGGCATCTGAAGGACGCTCGAAGAGATCGCTGTCTCGTTTGCCGACGACTTCGTTGGCCGCGAACCCCAGCGCCGGGTTGTGAATCCACGTGTAGCGTAAATCGAGATCTTGATTGAAGACCACGACGCCTGAGCTCTCGAGCGCGAGCTCGAAGCGGCGCGTGCCGGCTCGGAACAGCTCACGCTCGTTCTTCAGGGCCTCTTCGGCTTTCACCTGCGCGTCGACGCTCACCAGGGTGCCCACGACGCGCATCAGCCCGCCGGTCGCATCGCGCAGGGCAGTGCTTCGATCTTCGACCCAGAGGAAATGGCCCGCGTGATGCCGCACGCGATAGCGGAGCACTTGCGCGTTGCTGCCGCTGGTGCGCAGCTGCTCGAGTGACGCCCGGCAGCGCGAGAGATCTTCGGGAAAAATCTTCTCGTTCCACCACTCGAGCGTCAGCTCAGCGGGCGTGGGCTCGTACCCCAGGACCCCCCGCAGGCCCGCCATCTCGTGCACACGCATGTTCTGGACATCGAGGTCGTAGACCATGGCCTGCGCTGCACCGGCAGCGAGGCGAAAACGCTCTGCGGTCCTGTCGAGCTGCCCAAATTCAGAAAGCAACACTCACCCTCCCGGCGTCACCGCATACTTCTCAGGCCGCACCACCTGCACGTCGGTGACCCAGGCCGTGATCGACCAGGTCGGAAAGTACTTTTCAGACAAGGCCATGAGAATCGAGTCGACCGCTTCGACCGAAGCGACCACCTCGAGTCGCACCGACGGACCTTCGAATTCGCCTGAGCCGAGCCCCTGGCGCGCCCAGCTCATGGCCGGGGTGAGGGTGCAGCCGGGAACACCGAGGGTCTTCAACTCTGCGACGAGGCGATCACGCAACACCGCTTCAGCGACGATCACCAACAACTTCAGCGGAAGGGTGTTCACGGGCATGCACCCGCGTAACACCGATTACTTCGTGACGGTGCGCGTGAACTGTTGCACGCCCTGCCCGTCGTAGAACGTCGCGGTGAAGCTGCGGCCGTTGATGACGACGTAGGTGAACCCCAGCGCCTCGCTCTCGAAATACGTGGGGTTGTTACCCTCGAGCGGGGTGGTCGACGCGGCGCCTCCCGAAACGATCAGCTGAGTCTGCAACGTGGATCCCGAGCGCGTACAGGTGTCTTGCATCCACTGGTTATTGTGGTCGTGGCCTGTGATGTAAAAGTCAGCCCGCCCGCACACCCGGGCCTCGACGAAGGACTTCACGCCCGCGCCGTTGACCACGGGAAGAAAGGGCACGCCGTCGTAGCTGCCCGCATTCCCGTGTTTGCCGTTCGACTTGTAGGGGTGGTGCGCGAAGACGATCTTCCAGAGCGCGATCGAGGCCGGCAGCCAGGTGTCGAAGTCAGAGCGCATCGCGCTGTCGACGCTGAACATCGAGCGGTTGGAGTCACCGAC
>JAYTAT010000184.1:0-2018 GCA_043737315.1 Archangium sp. | reverse complement strand
CCGAGTTGTCCTTCCAGGACGTGCGGGTTCCTGCCTCGAGCATGATGCCCGGCGTGCAGGGCCTGCGCGGGCCGCTCTCGTGCCTCAACAAGGCGCGCATGGGCATCGCCTTCGCGGTGATGGGCGCCGCGGTGGCCTGCTTCGAAGGCGCGCGGGCGTATTCGCTCGAGCGCAAGACCTTCAACAAGCCGATCGCCGGCTTCCAGCTCACGCAAGAGAAGCTCGCCGACATGCTGCAGGAAATCGTCAAGGGGCAGCTGCTGGCGCTGCGCCTCGCGCGCATGGCCGATGAGGGCAAGCCGACTCCCGAGCAGGTCTCGTTGTGCAAGCGCAACAACGTGAAGGTGGCGCTCGACATCGCGCGCGTGGCGCGAAGCATCTACGGCGCGAACGGCATCACCGATGAGTACCCGCCGGTGCGGCACATGCTGAACCTCGAGAGCGTCTACACCTACGAAGGCACGCATGAGGTGCACACGCTGATTCTCGGTAAGGCGATCACCGGCATCAACGCGTTCGGCAACTGATGCGCGCCCGGGGTCACTTCATTCTGGTGGTGACCCTGCTCGCTGGCTGCGGTGCGCTCACGCCGCCGAGTCCTGATGGAGGCGCCGGTGGCGGTTCCTCGGGTGAAGGCCCCGCGACCGGGGGTGGCAGTGCGACGGGAGGGGGCAGTGCGACCGGAGGGGGCAGCGGCGGTGGCGGGCTCGAAGCGCCCTGGGTCGAAGTGGCGCTCCGGGTTCCCGCGGGAACGCTGGGCACCGTTCAGCAGCTCGCCGCCCGGCCCGGAGAGATCTTCGCGTTGGTGGCCAATCGTTTTCTGCTGCGCAGCGCCGGAGGCCGCTTCGAGGAGGTGCTCGTCTTCACGGATCCCATCCTCGACCTGATGCAGTTTTCTGGCACGGGCGCCGCCGCAGTCTCCCTCTACGCGCAGTTGATGGTCTGCACCGGAGGCTGCGAGTTGGGCAGCAACTTCGGTCAATACGGGGTGGGTGCCACGCCGCTCGCGCTGTGCGGCTCGGCTGACGACCTCGGCGTGATGACACGCTCGGCCGATGCGGGCGCGGCGCTGTACGAGCAGAACGACGCCGGCTGGGACTTCGTCGCGCGCATCAACGTTCGGAAGCCCCTCGACTGCGCCCGCACCACGCGCGGCGATCTCTTCGTGGCCGGGCAGGGCGGGGTGGGCAAGGCGAACGCCACCCAGACCTCGATCGAGGTGCCCGATACCAGCGGCCTGGGTCGCATCTCTGCCAACGAGCAGTGGACGAAGATCGGCACCGATGGAAAGTGGGTGGTCGCAGCCAGCGCACGCGGCGCCGTGGCTCGCCGGCCCGAAGGGGGCGGCTGGACGGTGGAAAGCGCGATGAATGGAGACATCTCTGCGCTCGCCGTCGAATCGCCCAGGGACATCTGGGTGATCGGCTCGGGCGCGGGCCTCGCGCGTTACGACGGCACGCGTTGGGGCTCTGCGGGCGCGGGGCCCTCGCAGCTGACGAGCTTCGATGCGCTCGCCGTCGAGAGCTCACACGTCTATGTCGGCGGGAAAGATGCAGCGGGTCTCGCGCGCGTCTTCCGCCGCCTGAGGTAGAGCGGCGCCATGGCTTTTTCTTCGAGATTGCGAGTGCGGTTCGCTGACATCGACTGGGCGCGGGTCGTCTATTTCGCGCGCTTCTTCGATTTTGCGCACCGCACCTTCGAAGACTTCTTCAACGAGCACGCAAAGCTTCCCTACGCGGACCTGTTGTCGCAGCGGAAGCTGGGGTTTCCCATCGTGAACTCGCAGGCTGAGTTCTTCGCGCCGCTCCGGCTGGGAGACACCGCTCGCATCGTGATGGAAGTGAGCAAGCTCTCGAAGCGCTCGGTGACCTCGCGGTTCACCCTGTTTCGCGGCGAGACGGATGAGCGGTGCGCGGTGATCACCTTGAAGCAGGCCGCGATCGATACGACGACTTTTCAGGGCATCGAGATGCCTGATGACGTGCACGCGTTGTTTGCCGTGCACCTCATCGAAGCGG
>JAYTAT010000183.1:0-12540 GCA_043737315.1 Archangium sp. | reverse complement strand
GCGAAGGCACGCAACGCGATTGCGCTGACGGCGATCCGTGTACGGCCGACACCTGCCATCCCTCCCGCGGGTGCGAACACAGCGGGCCCATCGCGTGCCCTGGCGAAGGCGCGTGCCGGGTGGGGCGCTGCAACCCGGGCGTGGGCTGCGAGCTGGTCTTCGCAGACGATGGTGTTCCCTGCGGCCCGCTGCGCACCTGCACCGCGGCCGACGTGTGCATCGCCGGCGCGTGCGTGCGGCGTGATCCTCCCGATGGTTTTGAGTGCACCGCCAGCGGGCCGTGTGGTGATGCGGGGTACTGCGTCAACGACGTGTGTGAGCCGACGCCGCTGTCGATTCTTCAGCCGACGTGGCGCCTCGGCGATCTACAGCCCGACGGAGGCACACCGCCCGAAGCCTGGAGCGATCTCTTTGCCAGCCGAGACGGCGACCTCACCGTCTCGAGCTACTTCTTCACACCGACCCGCATGAAGGCGAACCGCACCACGCCCCTCAACAATGGTTCGCCTTCGCGGCGGTGCATCGATTGGCTCGGCTGGGTGGTCTGCGGTGACATGCCGGTGCTCACCGCGATCGACTCTGCGACTGGCCAGGAGGTGTGGCGCTATTCAGGCGTGCCGCAAGACCTTCCGCAGTTCGCTGCGCCCGCTGAATACTTTCTGGCCCGGCTGGCCGTGCTCTCGGAGACCGAGCTGCTGGCGATGTTCGAGTCGCGCACGCTGAGCGCAGGCCTCGACAGCCGCTGCCGCTATTTTGGGATGGTGGTGCTCAACCGCCAGGGGCAACCGCTGCGCAGCCTGTACCTGAACGACCCCCTCTTCTCGGTCTGCGATCACCCGCACAGCTACGGCGTGGCGGTCGACGCACAGTCGAACATCTACCTGGGCTTCACCCCGAGCAACGTGGACAACCCGGCCACCAGCCTCACCGGCACGATGCTCTTCAGCTACACGCCTTCGCTGCAGCTGCGGTGGCGTCGCTACGACATGAACCTGGTCGGCGGGGAGCTCTCGGTGGCCGATGGGCTGCTCTTTCAGGAACGAAGCCCCGAGGTGCGTCAGACGCAGTCGGGCAACGTGGTGGCCACCTTGCCGGGGCCTTTCGGGTTGGGCGTGGTGGGCGCCGCGACCGCGGTCTGGGCCAAGGCGGGCTCACGGATCCTCGACACGCTCTCCACCGCCACCAGCCTGCCGCGCTGGCAACGTTCGTTGACCGGTGAGCTTGGCCGCACGCCGCTGACCATCGCCACCTGGGCCTCGGCGTGGGGGCCGCGCGACGTGGCGCTCGCCTTCACCTCGGACGGGGTGCAGGTGCGCATCGAGGCGACCGAAGTGCTCACCGGCGCCGCCGCGTTCTCGTGCCCCGTCGCTTTGCCCGAGCTGCCCGCCATGACCGCCATGACGCCCGGAGGCATCGGCGTGATGCTGGGCACCTCGCCGGTCGGCGTGGGCTGGCCGCGGTGTGACGACTGCGATCCCAAGTACGCCCGAACCCGCAGCAGCTTCGGTTGGATTGCGTTGCCGGGCCTCGTGCCTTCTGCCGCCCCCTGGTCGGGCGCGTGGGGCAATGAAGGTCACTCGCACCACGAAGGCCGCTGATATCCTCCCGCGCTGAAGATGGCCGAACTGGAGTTCATTCTCGAGGCACCCGAGCGCGGTCGCGTGGTCGCCTTTCCGTCGAAGTCTTTCGTCATCGGCTCTGATGATGCGTGCCAGGTCTGTTTCAAGTCGGAGCTGATCGCAGCGCGGCACGCCGAGGTGGTGAAAGACACGCGCGGGGAATGGTGGGTTCGCGATCTGATGGGCACGGGCGCGGTGGTGGTCAACGACAGCCCGATACTCGATGAACGGTTGGCGGCGGGCGACAAGCTCAGGGTGGGGGATCTGGTGATGATCGTGCGAGACAGCGGCGTGAACGCGCACGCGCGGACGCGTTCAGGTGAGCTGCCCGTCACCTTGCCAGAGATGGCCGAGCTCGAGCCCGACACGGTCATCGACAACCGCTACAAGATCGTCAAGCGCCTCGCGACGGGCGGCATGGGCGAGGTGTACCGCGCCGTGCACGTCGAACTGGGCAAGTCGCTGGCGCTCAAGGTGATGCTGCCAGAGCTGTCGGGTGACTCCGACTTCGTGGGCCGCTTCAAGCGCGAGGCGATCGCCTCGAGCCGCATCGGTCAGCAGAACATCATCGACATCTCAGACTTCGGTCGCACCGCTGATGGCCGCTTCTATTTCGTGATGGAGTTCGTCGACGGCAAGACGCTCATCAAACACCGCAAGGAAGGCCCGTTTCCGTTCCAGCGGGTGGTGCACGTGGGGCTGCAGATGGCCCGGGCCCTGGCCGCCGCGCACGCGGTGAACATCGTGCACCGCGATCTGAAGCCCGAGAACATCATGTTGGTGCAGCGCCCAGGCCAGCCCGACTTCGTCAAGGTGCTCGACTTCGGTATCGCCAAGGTCATCAACAACGCGGGCACCGGCGCCGCGTTCACGGCGATCGGCTCGGTGGTGGGTACGCCGCAGTACATGGCGCCCGAGCAGGCCGGCGGGCTGCCGGTCGACGCGAGATCCGACATCTATTCGATGGGGCTCATTCTTCACGAGCTGGTGCGGGGCAAGCCGACCTTCGTGGGCGACTCCGCGGTCGAGCTGATGAGCATGCAGCTGGCCAAACCGGCGCCGGCGCTGATTTCGCCTCATGGCCCCGTGCCGCGCGGCCTCGAGCAGCTGATCGCCCAGATGCTGCAGAAGGCGCCGGAGAACCGGCCCGCTTCCATGGAGGCGGTGGTCGCGGGGCTCGAAGCGGTGGCCGCGTACCCCACGCCGACCGCGAAGACGGCGCCGATGCCCCTGCCCGCGGTTCGAAGCCTCCCCCAGACGCAATGGGAGCTGCTCGACGAGCCGGTGGTCGCCACCCGCGTCGGCATTCTCACGCCGTCCATCCCGGGTGTTCCTCAGGTCGAAGATCCGGCGGCGACCAGCGTGGGTGCGCTGCGCCAGGTCACCGTCAAGCCGCCCCGCGAAGAGAGCGCTGTGAAGCTGGCGGCCGTGCGCCCCAGCCGCACGCCTTTGCTCGTCGGCTTCCTGGTGGTGTTGGTGGCGTTGCTGGCGGGAGCCCTCGTGCTGCTCGGCCTTCCGGGCAGCGAGAAGCAATCGAGGGTGGTGGTGACCATGCCGGTCGAGCCCATGCTGGTCGCAAGGCCTGCGGTCGTCGAAGTGCCGAAGCCCGCGGTGGTGGTGAAGATCGAACTCGAGACCACGCCCCCGCACGCCGGGGTCTACGAAGACGACGTGATGCTGGGTTCGACGCCGATGGCCATCTCGCGCCCGCCCGGAACGGTGACCAGCCTGCGTTTCGAGGCCAGGGGGTTCGAGCCGCTGGCGAGAAAAGTGCGGTTCGAGTCAGACACCACGCTGCGCCTCGAGCTGCGGAAAGAAGTGGGGAAGGTCATCATCAAGAAGCCGGGCAAGCCGAAGCCGCCGGGCGAGGATGACCTGATGGACCTTCCGGAGTGACCTTTGGAGTTGGGATTGCTAAGCGAGCAGCCCATGATCCAGCCCCTTCGAATGTCCCTCATCGCGGTCACGACCGCGGCCCTGGTGTTCACGGCCTGTAAAGAGAACGCCAGCGGCACCGGTACGACCACCACGACGGCAGCCGTGACGGGTGGCGAGAACCCCAACCAGCCGATCGCGAAGTACAACGACGTCGTCATCACGCTCAAAGACGTCGACGCGAAGATCGCGCCGCAGCTCAAGCAGTTCGAGAAGCAGAAGATGGAGCTCCGTCAGCAAGCCGCCGAGCAGATCGCCCTCGAGGCGCTCGCCAAGGCCGAGGCCGCGAAGGTAGGCCAGACCGACGAGCAGTGGGTCAAGGCGCAGCTCGAGTCGAAGCTCCCCGCGCCCGCCGAGGCCGAGATTCTCAAGGTGTTCGAAGAGAACAAGGCGCGCATGCCCCCCGGATCGACGGTCGAATCGATGCGCGAGCAGGTCATCGGCTTCCTCCAGAAGGACAAGGGCCGCGAAGTGGCGATGAAGCTCTTCGACGACCTCAAGGCGAAGGCGAACTACCAGATGCTCCTCGAGGAGCCGCGCGTGCAGGTCGAGGCCAAGGGCCCGGGCCGTGGTCCTGAGGGGGCGAAGGTCACCATCGTCGAGTTCTCCGACTTCGAGTGCCCGTTCTGCAGCAAGGCCGAAGAGTCCGTGAACCAGGTGATGGAGAAGTACGCCGGCAAGGTGCGCATCGTGTTCCGTCATTTCCCCCTGAGCTTCCACCCGCACGCGCCCAAGGCCGCCGAGGCCGCTGCGTGCGCCAACGATCAGGGCAAGTTCTGGGAGATGCACAAGCAGCTGTTCGCCAACCAGAAGGCGCTGAGCGTCGACGAGCTCAAGCAGCACGCGGTCTCGGTCGGTCTCGACAAGGCGAAGTTCGACGCGTGTCTGGACACCGGCAAGAACAAGACGCTGGTCGAGGCCGACACCAAGGCGGGCAGCGACGTGGGCGTGACGGGTACGCCGGCGTTCTTCATCAACGGCAAGCTCATCTCGGGCGCGCAGCCGGCCTCCGAGTTCGAGAAGATCATCGACGCCGAGCTCAAGAAGGGCGGCTGAGTCTGGCCCCTCGCGACCGCATTGCACTGGCTGTCGATCTGCCGCTCCCGGAAGGTGTTGCCGCCTGGGAGCGCGTCGCACCGCACGTGGGGGTCGCGAAGGTCGGGTTGTCGCTGTTCGTCGAGCATGGGCCTCGCGCAGTGGAGGAGTTCCTCCGGCGCGGGGCTCGTGTGTTTCTGGATCTCAAGCTGCACGACATACCCAACACGGTCGAGCTGGCGGCTGCGCGCGCGGGCGCGTTGGGGGTCTCGTACCTGACGGTGCACGCGTCGGGTGGGTCTTCGATGGTGAAGGCGGCCATGGAGGGTGCGGCGAGTGGGGCAGCGAAGGCGGGCCATCCTGCGCCTGTCATTCTCGCGGTGACGGTGCTGACCTCGATGGATGACGCGGCGCTCGCTCAAACCGGTGTGCCGGCTTCGGCGCGGGATCAGGCGCAGGCGCTCGCGCAGTTGGCGGTGAAGGCGGGGGCGACCGGGCTGGTCTGCAGTGCGCGGGAAGTGGCCGCGATTCGGGCGCTGGTGGGGCCGAAGGTGGTGTTGTGCACACCGGGAATCCGGCCAGCGGGCGCGGCGGCGAACGATCAGGCGCGCACCGAGACTCCGCTCGCGGCGATTCAAGCGGGTTCGGATCTGTTGGTGATCGGCCGGCCGATCACGAGCGCGGCTGACATGACCGCGGCGGCGAAGGCGATCGAGGCCGAGCTCTCGTAAGTTGACAATGGATCAAAGTCGACCGAGCGCGAGGTTGGCGCTCACCCGCCGCGCGTGTGCATTTCGAGATGCGGCTCGCGACGGAGTTCAGCGGCCGAAACCAGCGGGCCCCGTGAACGAAGCGCCGCCCGCTGTTCTGCGCCGCGATCATTCCGGCCTTCCCACACGCGCTGAATGACCGACTCGAGCTCGGCCGCACCCGCACCACCCCGCAGCACTGTCTTCAAGTCAGTGCCGCTCGTCGAATACAGGCAGGTGAACCAGTGCCCATCGGCCGTCAGCCGCGCCCGGTCACAGGTGCTGCAGAACGGCTGCGTCGTCGACGCGATCACCCCGAACACGCGCCCGTCGGGCAACCGGAAGCGCTCCGCGGGGGCACTGCCACGCCCCGGCATCGGCTCAATCACCCCGAACCTCGCTGACAACCGGCCCAGCAGCTCCCTGGCCGAGATGACCTGCTCCATCGACCACCGGGTCGCCCCGCCGACGTCCATGTATTCGATGAAGCGAAGCTCAGCCTCGTGAAGCGCGGCGAAATCCAGCAGCGCCTCGATCTCATCGTCATTCACGCCGCGGGTGAGCACCGTATCGAGCTTGATGCCGGCAAACCTTGCCGCGCGCGCCGCGACGATGCCCTCGAGCACCTGCGGCAATTGATCCCGCCGGGTGAGCTTGTGAAACCGCGCGCGCTGCAGCGTATCGAGCGAGATGGTGACGCGCTGCAGCCCTGCCTGCTTCAGCGCCGCCGCGTGTTCACCCAGCAAGACCCCGTTGGTGGTCATCGCGAGTTCGTCGAGCGGCTTTTCTGCGAGCAGCTTCACCAGCACCGGCAGATCCCGCCTCACCAGGGGCTCACCACCGGTCAGCCGTACCTTACGCACGCCGAGCGCGACGAACCGGTCCACGAGCGAACTCAGCTCTTCGAACGAGAGGATCTCGCGAGAGGGGAGCCACGAGTACTCCTCCTCGGGCATGCAGTACGCGCAGCGCAGGTTGCAACGATCCGTCACCGAGAGCCGCAGATTGCTCAGCGGCCGCCGCAGTGAATCCTTCAGCTCAGATCGCGACATCCGGTGCCGCCGCTGCGACGCCGCCGCCAGGCACGGCGCCCGAACCACCCGCTGGGGTCGCGCCGCCAGGGCCGCTGGAGCCTTCGCCACTGCCGCCGGCCTTCTTCGCCGCCGCCGCCGCCTTCTTCCGGGCGATCATGTCTTCTTTGATCTTCACCAGGTGGCCCTCGCCGATGTCGAGGAACGCCTTGACCACCTGCGGATCGAACTGGGTGCCGCTGCAGCGGTGAATCTCTTCGATCGCGTTCGCGAAGGTGGTGCCCTTGCGGTACGGACGATCGCTGGTCATCGCGTCGAGGGTGTCGGCCACCGAGAAGATGCGCGCGCCGATGTGGATCTCTTCACGTGCGAGCGCGCGGGGATAACCGCGGCCATCAAAGCGCTCCTGGTGCGAGAGCACGATCTGCGAGGGAATCGAGAGAAACGGAATCTGCGCGATCATCGAAAAGCCGATGTCGGGGTGCTTGCGCATCTCGACCCATTCTTCGGGCGTCAGCTTGCCGGGCTTGAGCAACACCGCGTCAGGAACGCCGATCTTCCCGATGTCGTGAAGCAGCGCGCCGCGGCCGATTTCATCGAGCTCGGGGCCCTTGATGTTCATGATGTGCGCTATCGCCGTGGTGTATTCGACGACGCGCTGGCTGTGATCGCTGGTCTCGTGTTCACGCGCATCGAGCGCGGTCACCAGGGCGAGCAGGGTGTTCTGGTAGGTCGTCGAGACGTCTTTGAGCGCGCTGCGCAGCTCGGTGGTGCGGTCGCGCACCTTACGCTCGAGTTTCTTCTGGTAGCGCTTGCGAGCCAGCTCGATGCGCCGCTTGGCCAACGCCCGCTCGATCGACCTGATGAGATCGGTGAGCTTGGGTGGCTTGAGCAGATAGTCGACCGCGCCGCGCCGCAGACAGTCGACCGCGGCCTCCGTATCGCCGTAGCCGGTGAGCATGATCACCGCGGTGTCGGGGTGCTGCTCGCGAAAGGCCTCGAGCAACCACAGGCCGTCCTTGCCGGGCATCTTCATGTCAGAGATGACCAGCGGCGTTTCTTCCTGCGCAGCGAGCTCGAGCGCCATGTCAGCGCCCGACGCGACGGCGCAGTGGTAGCCCTCTTCGCGGAGCAGCACGCTGATCACGTCGCGGACGGACTCATCGTCGTCGACGATCAGAATTCGGGGAGGTGGCGGGGGGATGGCTTCCAAGGTGTCGGCCCGGTGTGTAACGGTGAAAAGACTCTAGGGCGAGTTCCGCTCGAACCGAAAGGGCCATTCCCACCCCAACGTCGTGGGCATTTCATTTCTGAAATGTTCGATGGGGCGAGAGGCCGTCGAATCGACCTCGGCGCAGCCCACCGGGGTGGCTCTCATGAAGGGCGAACGAGGTCGCGGCGATAGCGGAAGGGCCGCAGGTCGACAGAGGGTTTCTCGCGGCGCACCACCTGGCCCAGCAGGCGCGCGGTGATGGGCGCGAGCAAGATGCCGTTTCGGAAGTGGCCGGTTGCCAGCAGCAGCCCCGGCCGGGGTCCCTCCCCCAGGAAAGGCAGCTGATCATCCGTCCACGGGCGCAGGCCTGCCCAGGTGCGGGTGAGCGAGGCCGAGGCCAGCTCAGGCACCAGCTGGAGCGCCGCAGTCAGAAGTTTAAAGAGCCCTTCTGCAGTGACGCTCTTGTCGAAGCCGACCATTTCCATGGTGCTGCCCACCAGCACCGCGCCATCGGCCCGCGGCACCACGTAGCCGTTGGCGCTCTTGAGCAAGCGGGAGAACAGGGGGGCGCGCAGCTGCAGTTCCATCATCTGACCGCGTACCGGTTTGACCCGGGAGGGATCGATGTCAGCTCCCGCGACGAGGCCCGACCAGGCGCCGGCCGCGAGCACCACCAGATCTGCTTCGAGGCGTTCGCCCTCGAGATCGACGCCCGTGATCGTGCCGTCTTTCTCAACGAGCGAACGCACTGTGCCCGAGCGAAAAGAGACCCCGGCACGACTTGCAGCCACAGCCAGTGCGCGCATCAGCTTTCGAGGATCGACCTGGTGATCGTCGGGGAAGTCTGCCGCCGCGAGCGCCCTGGGGTTGAGGCCGGGCTCACGCGCTGTGAGTTCGACGCCAGACAGCAGCTCTGCGCGCAGGCCGACCGCGGTCTGCCAGGCGATCTTCGCGTCGAGCGCGTGCACTTCATCTTCGGTGAAGGCGACCTGCAGGCCGCCGCTGGGCAGGTAGCCCACGTCGACTCCAGAGCGCTCATGGAGGTCGGCGGCCCACTTCGGCCAGGCCATGCGGCTGAGCAGGCACAGATCCAACATGGGGCCCGGGGTCGAGGCTTCGAACTGCGGCGCCAACATGCCCGCGGCTGCCGAAGAGGCCTCTGCGCCGGGAATGGAGCGCTCCAGCACGGTGACGTCGAGGCCGCCTGTGCGCCGCAGCTCGAGCGCGATCGACATGCCCATGATGCCCCCGCCGATCACGATCACCCTCACGGCGTCCCTCCATCGATCATGAACACCTTCACGGGCACGCGAGCAGGCTCGTGGTGCGTGCGCCACCAGAACCAGACGAACGCGAACAACGCGAGGGTCATCAGGATGAGCGTGCGAGCTGGGAAGCGGGACACGGCCGATCCCTTAGCAAGCCAACCGAAAGCTGGTTGCCTTCTCGATGTGGCGGCGTAAGAGACACGCCGTTCAAGCAGTGCGCAAGTCACCTCAAGGAGACGTTCGTGGCGGATACTTTCGACGTTGTGATCATCGGCTCAGGTCCTGGCGGTTACGTCGCGGCCATTCGTGCAGGTCAGCTCGGTCTGAAGACCGCGATCATCGAGAAGGACAAGCGGCTCGGTGGAACCTGTCTGCACCGCGGCTGCATTCCCACCAAAGCGCTGCTCTACACCGCTGAGCTGTACAGCCACATTCTTCACGCGGCCAACTTCGGCATCAACGTGACCAACCCCTCGCTCGACTGGGCGCAGGTGCAGAAGCACAAGCAGAAGGTGGTCGACAAGGGCGCGGGCGGCGTCGACTTCTTGATGAAGAAGAACAAGGTCACCGTGTTCAAGGGCACGGCCCGGATCGCCGGCAAGGGCAAGGTCGAGGTGGTGATGACCGAGGGTGGCAAGAAAGAGACCCTCGAGACCAAGAACATCATCGTCGCGACCGGCTCGGTGGTGACCACGCTCCCGAACATCACGCTCGATCACAAGCGCATCCTCTCGTCTGACTCGATCCTCGAGCTGCAGGTGATCCCCAAGAGCCTGATCGTGCTCGGCGCGGGCGCGGTGGGTTGTGAGTTCGCCTCGGTCTTCAGCCACGCGGGCGCGCAGGTGACGTTGATCGAGTTCATGCCCAACGTGCTGCCGATCGAAGACATCGACATCAGCAAGGAACTCGAGAAGCAGCTCAAGCGCCGCAAGATCGAGGTGCTCGTGGGCACCAAGTTCGAGAGCGTGGAGACCACCCCGAACGGCGTGAAGGTCACCGCCACGCTGCCCGACGGCACCAAGAAGACCATGGAGGCCGAGTATTTCCTCTCGGCCGTCGGCCGCGGGCCCGTCACCAAGGACATCGGTCTCGACAAGACGAACATTCAGCTCGGGCCCAAGGGCACCATCACCATCGACCCGATGATGCGCACCACCGAGCCGGGCGTGTTCGCCATCGGCGACGTGACTCCGTACCCGTGGCTTGCGCACTGCGCGTCTGCCCAGGGCATCGTGGCCGCCGAGTTCATCGCCGGCAAGAACCCGCGCCCGCTCAACTACGATCGCATTCCGAACGCGACGTACTGCTACCCCGAGGTGGCGTCGGTCGGCCTCACCGAGAAGAAGGCAAAGGAGCGCGGCTTCGACGTGAAGACCGGCATCTTCCCGTTCTCTGCCGTGACCAAGGCGTCGATCTCAGATGAAGGCTTCGGCATGGTGAAGATCGTCTCTGACAAGAAGTACGACGAGGTGCTGGGCGTGCACTTGATCGGTCCGCATGCGACCGAGCTGCTCGCCGAGGCCTGCGTGGCGCTGCAGCTCGAGACCACCACCGAAGAGCTCGCCCGCACCATCCACGCGCACCCGACGTTGTCGGAAGTGATGCACGAGGCGGCTGAGATGACGCTTGGTCACCCGATTCACATGTGAATGTCTCAGCCGGTGTGGCTCGCGAGTCAAACCGGCATGAACTTGTTCAGGCTGACGCTGGTGATGGGTTTGGTTGCGGGGGCGAAGGCCTGGGCCTGTTCTGGACTGACGTGTGAGTCCGTCGTGGTGCCCGTGCCGACGGCGGGGACGAAGATTCCTTCAAATGCACCCGCCGTCGGTGTGCAGCAAACCGTGTTCAGCGACGTCGCGGTCGATGGAGGGATTGAGTACCGGCCGGCCTCGACCCTGCCCCTCGTGTTGAGAGGGCCCGATGGGGGGGTGGTGATGGGGCAGGGCGTCGAACAGACGCACGGGGTGTTCGTCGCCACGACGCTCATCGAGGGTCCTTGGTCGATGAGCCTCGATGTCGGCTGCCCCGTAGATGCAGGGTTCACCGTCGGGCCGCCTGCGCCCCTGCCAGCCGTCGCAGCCACGGTCTTGCTGGTCGAGACGAATTGGTTACCTCAAAGCGCCGCGTCAACCTGCACCGGTCCAACGCCTGCTCGGCAGCTCGTCCGGCTTCGAATTGAACCCAGCGCCGAGATGACGCCCTGGCTTCCGCTGGCCCGTTGGGAGGTGGAGGTCAATGGCACGAACCGGAGGACCTTCGGCTTCGGCAGTTTTGGCCTCCAGAGTTTTCCTTTCGACGGTTTCGACGTTCAATGCGGTGGACCGCAGGACGCGCGGTACCTTCAGCCTGGACGGCACGAAGTGAAGGTGCGGGCGCGCATTCTCGGCGTCAATGAGCCGATCGAGTCAGGTGTGGTGGAGGTCGATGTGACCTGTGCTCCGCCAGCGAGCGGCTGCTCCGCCGTCGCGGGTTTTGAGGTTTTCGCGCTGTTGCTGGTCTGGATGCGACGCCGCCATTTTACAGGGAGGAGCTCATGATCAGATTGGTTCCGTTGCTGGGGCTGTTGGCCAGTTCGAGCGCCTGGGCTTGTTCTGGACTGACCTGTGAGGCCGTCGTGGTGCGCGTGCCCAAAGCGGGGTCCACGATTCCTTCAAACGCGCCCGCTGTCGGCGTGCAGCTGACGGTCTTCAGCGACGTCTCCATCGACGGAGGCATCGAGCATTTTCAGACCACGACGCCCTTCTCGGTGCGGGGGCCAGATGGCGGCCTGGTGATTGGGCCTCGCGTCGAACCAGCGCTTGGAGTCTTCATTGCCACGACGCTGGTCGAGGGCCGGTGGTCGATGAGCCTCGACAACTCGTCGCCCTGCTTTGCTGAATCGGGGTTTGTGGTGGGGCCGCCATCTCCGTTGCCCACGGTCGCGGGCACTGTGGCGCTGGTCGAGACGCTCTGGTTTCCACCAGCCTTCTCAGGCTGCACCGGACCGTACCCGGCCCACCAGATGGGGCGACTGCGCATCGAGGCCAGCCCCGAGATGAGGCCGTGGCTTCCCCTGGTTCGGTGGGAGGTGTTGGTGGATGGTTCGAACGTGACGACCTCGAGGTTCGGCCGGGTCTCCGATGAGCCGTTTGACCCCATGCCGAGCGCGCTGTTTCGCACCTTCAACTCGTTCGCGGTGCAGTGCGGCGACCTGCTTGATGGCGGCGTTCCCGACGGCGGCGCCTCTGGGGGACTGGACGCGCGGTATCTTCGGCCCGGTCTCCACGAGGTGAAAGTGCTGGCGCGCATTCTGGGCGTGAGCGCTCCGGTTTCGACCAACGCGCTGCAGGTCAACCTGGTCTGCACGCCGCCACCGGAGCCGGACGCGGGCTCGATGGTGGTGGCGGACGCCGGTTCGGCCGCGGATGTCGATGCGGGTTCAGTCGCAGATGCCGGCACCAACACCGGCCCGCCCGCGAGTGGTTGCTCCACCGTCACCGGGTTTGAGTTCTTCGCCCTGCTCCTGGTCTGGATGCGCCGTCGCGCGAGCTGATCAGGCCGCGGCTTCGGGCAAGTCGAACGGCACCATCGCCGCTTCTTCGCGGCGCATGAGCTTGAGCAACGACGCTTCGTGGTGCACCACACCTGTGATCCGGTCTTCGAGCACCAGGCTGCGCTGCGTCTCTGAGATGTGCGAAAAGAGCGCGTAGA